>NZ_JBFUKF010000238.1:0-7716 GCF_056400985.1 Mucilaginibacter sp. P4_G9
CCTTACAACTACACGCCGGCCAGGAAGTTGACCCAACTACAGGTGCGCGCGCCGTGCCGCTTTACCAAACCACATCTTACGTATTTAAAAGCGCCGAGCATGGTGCAAACCTGTTCGCCTTAAAGGAGTTTGGCAACATTTATACCCGATTAATGAACCCCACTACCGATGTGTTTGAAAAACGTATAGCGGCTTTAGAGGGTGGTATTGCAGGATTAGCTACGGCATCGGGCCAGGCAGCACAATTCATTGCATTAAATAATATATTACAGGTTGGCGACAACTTTGTTACCTCGCCATTTTTATATGGAGGTACTTATAACCAGTTTAAGGTAGCCTTTAAGCGCTTAGGCATCGATGTGCGTTTTGCCAAAGACGATACTGCCGAAAGTATTGAAGCCCTCATCGATGGTAAAACCAAAGCCATCTTCCTGGAAACCATAGGCAACCCAGGTTTTACCATTGCCGATTTTGACAAGGTAGGCGCTCTGGCTAAAAAGCACGATCTGCCCCTGATAGTTGATAATACTTTTGGAGCAGGCGGCTATCTGTTTCGCCCATTGGAACATGGGGCAAGTATAGTGGTACAATCAACTACCAAATGGATAGGTGGTCATGGTACCAGCATTGGCGGTGCAATAGTTGATGGTGGTACTTATAACTGGGCCAATGGCAAGTTTCCGCAGTTTACAGAGCCGTCTGAAGGTTACCACGGCTTGGTATTTGCCGATGTGTTTGGCATTGGCGGCCCGTTTGGTAACATTCAGTTTATAATTCGTGCCCGTGTGGAAGGCCTTAGAGATTTTGGCCCTTCGCAATCACCATTTAATTCGTGGTTGAACATCCAGGGATTAGAAACCCTTTCATTGCGTGTACAGCGCCATGTAGATAACACACTGGAGCTTGCCAAATGGCTCGACCAGCATCCACAAGTCGCGACAGTTAACTATCCGGGACTGGAGTCATCACCTTATCATGAACTGGCTAAAAAATACCTTAAAAATGGTTTTGGAGCGGTATTATCCTTTGAAATAGACGGTGATAAAGAAGATGCCGGTAAACTAATTGATAATCTTAAACTGGTAAGTCATTTAGCTAATGTTGGTGACGCAAAAACATTAATCATTCAGCCATCGGCAACTACGCATCAGCAGCTTTCTGATGAGGAACAGTTATCGGCAGGTGTAAGGCCTAATTCGTTACGCGTTGCTGTGGGTATTGAGCATATTGATGATATTAAAGCAGATTTTGAACAGGCATTTGCCAAAATAAAAAGGGCATCGGCCCAATTAGTATAGTATAGTTTTTTTTAAGTGATATAGTAAAGTTGTTACGGGCTGCGGCTGACAATAAAATCAGCTGCACCCGCGATAACAAGACAAAAGAATGAACACAGAAATATTTAAGTACACTCAACCATTCGGCCTTGAATCCGGTGAGGAATTACATGAACTGGAGATAGGCTTTCATACTTATGGCAGGCTTAACAAAGCAAAAGATAATGTGGTATGGGTATGCCATGCCCTAACCGCTAATTCGGATGTTTATGATTGGTGGAAAGGTTTTGTAGGCACAGGTAATAAATTTAATGCCGAAGAGCATTTTATAGTATGCGCCAATATCCTGGGTTCGCCTTATGGCACAACCAACCCTTTAAGTATTAACCCGGCAAACGGGCAGCCTTATTTACAGGCTTTTCCGCAGTTTACTATCAGGGATATTGTAAAAGCACATCAGTTTTTGGCAGATCATTTGGGGATAGGTAATATCCATATCCTTATTGGTGGCTCATTAGGCGGCCAGCAAGCTATTGAATGGGGAATTATTGAGCCCGAGCGGATTAAAAATTTGATACTGATAGCAACCAATGCCCGCCATTCTCCCTGGGGAGTAGCATTTAACGAATCACAGCGTTTGGCATTAAGTGCCGATCCTACTTTTCATAATAACACTGTTGATGGTGGCCTCAATGGTTTGAAAGCCGCGCGCAGCATTGCCCTGCTCTCCTACCGTACATATAAAACATATGGCATAACTCAACAGGAAGAAACGGATGCCAAAACAGATGATTTTAAGGCATCTACCTACCAGGCTTATCAGGGCCAAAAGTTAGTAAACCGCTTTAATGCGCATAGCTACTGGTATTTAACCAAAGTTATGGATTCGCACAATGTGGGCCGTGGCCGTAATGGTGTAGAAAAAGCGCTAAGCCTTATCAAAGCGCGTACACTGGTTATCGGCATAAAATCAGATGTGTTATTCCCTATTGAGGAGCAGGAATACCTGTTCAGGCATATTCCTAAATCGGCCTTTGCCGAACTGGATTCGTTTTATGGACATGATGGATTTTTAATTGAAACAGAAGCATTGACAAATATTATCACATCGTTTTTTAAAACCGATGTAAAAGGAAAAATTATAGAATTGCAACGTACAGCGTAATGAGTAAAAAGTTAAGTATAGGATTATTTGGATTTGGAGTAGTTGGGCAGGGATTATATGATATCATCAAAACTAAAAATTTAAACATCGAAATAGTAAAATTCGCTATAAAAGACCCGCATAAAAAGCGCACATTACCGGCAGAATTTTTTACCACTGATAAAAATGAATTGCTCGACAACCCGGAGATAAACACCATTGTTGAGCTGATAAACGATACCGAAGCCGCTTTCGAAATTGTTTCAAGAGCCTTAAGCAGCGGCAAAAATGTAGTATCGGCAAGTAAAAAAATGATCGCGTTGCATTTGGAAGAATTAATAGCGCTTCAACATAAATATGGCACTTCCCTCCTATATGAAGGCGCGGTTTGCGGTAGTATCCCCATCATTCGTAACCTGGAGGAATATTATGACAACGAATTACTGCACTCTATAAGCGGTATTTTTAACGGATCATCAAACTACATACTTTCAAAAGGATTTATTGAAGGTTTGGATTATGACAGCGCCCTGAAACAAGCGCAGGACCTTGGCTTCGCCGAAACCGATCCAACAAGTGATGTTGGTGGTTTTGATGCCAAATACAAGCTGGTTATTGCCGCCGCGCATGCTTRCGGAGTTGTTATTCCACCACACAAGGTTTTCAATTTAGGGATTCAAAACCTGGCAGCGCAGGATCTGCAATATGCCCGCGAAAAAAACCTGAAGATTAAATTAGTTCCTGTAGCTAAGGAACTGGATGAGCGAAACGTAGCCCTGTTTGTATTACCAAAATTTGTAAATGAAACCGAGTTTTTATACAATGTAGAATATGAATACAACGGTGTAACGGTACAGGCCGCCTTTGCCGATCAGCAATTCTTTTTTGGTAAAGGGGCTGGCGGCCACCCTACCGGCTCGGCGGTATTGTCTGATATAGCGGCACTGCGTTATAGCTATCAGTATGAGTATAAAAAAGCCAAGGAAAAAACCGACCTCCAATTCACTAATAATATTGAATTGGATATCTATTTAAGGTATGATGACGAGAGTTTAGTTGATGCATTGCAATTTATTCATATACAGGAACGCTATTATTCAGGTAGTTATAAGTTTGTTATTGGAAAAGTAAATTTGCAAAACCTGGTAGATAATCAAACCCGTATATCCGATAGCAAGGCATTTGTTGCCTTTGCCGGTCAGCTAACGGGTGTTAGCTTAGCAGCGGTATAAACAAACAGTCGAAGTTCTATGCAAATTTTCGTTGTTGTTTAAACAATAAAAAGGCTCCGGACCGGAGTCTTTTTTATTTCTATTTTTTTTCTAAGTATCCTTATTTAGCAAAAAAAACGGCAATCCGTTTTCCATAAGCCACAGTCATAATACCAATAAATATTTTTGTTACTGATGATATTGCCGAGTTTTGATCGCTAACGCTTGCTAAAGTGTATAAACGGTAAAGCAAATCGGGTAAGGTATTTACAATAAGCAACCCACCTATGATGATCAGTGCTATTTCATAAATCACTTTTCTATCGGCAAACAGTTTTACATTTTCTTTGCTGTCGGCTGTGTTGGTTACCAAACGGGTAATAAACCGGGTGCCAATAATTAAGAAAAGGGATAGTGCCAGCATCAGCACAAAGTTTGCAATGTTCAGCCAAAACAAATTCATCTGCTCGCCGGCATGATCGGATGATGAAACAGCGCCAAAACTTTTTAAAAATGTAAAAAAGCCGGGCACTTTAGATAAGTTGGACACCAAAAGGTAAATACCCAGGATTTTTATGGTTATTTCATAAATATCAGCCTTCTTCATTTTCTAATTTATGATATGGTTTATAATGGCAACGAATATAAACAAATACGGCGCATTTTGGGTAGCTGATTGCAGAAGAAGCTTAGTTCTGGGGTTTCATTAAATCTCAATCCAAATAATAATGCCTTATCTGTTTTAATCCATGATCAAGCTCATAAACCCAGGGCGTAGCTGTAGGGATTTCCAGTTGGGTTACTTCTTCATCGCTAAGGCAATCAATATATTTTATTAGCGAGCGCAGGCTGTTGCCATGGGCAACCACAATTACCCTTTGGTTATGCCGCAATGCTTTTATAATAGTTTCATTCCAAAAGGGTAAAACCCTGTCCATTGTTTCGCTTAGATTTTCGGTTAATGGTAATTCACGTTCTGTCAAATGTTTATAACGTAGGTCGTGCCCCGGATATCGCGGATCATCTTTGGTTATAGCTGGTGGGTGTTCATTGGGGTCGCGCCTCCATTTTAGCACCTGTTCGGCACCGTATTTGGCAACGGCTTCATCTTTATTCATGCCTTGCAGGGCGCCATAAAAGCGCTCATTCAGTCGCCAAGATTTTTCAACCGGGATCCATAAATGATCAAGCTCCTCCAATACAAAATGCATCGTCTTTATTGATCGTTTCAGGTATGATGTAAAACCGGCGTCAAAATTGTAGCCGTTCTTTTTTAGGATCTGCCCTGCTTTATGGGCTTGCAGGTAACCGTTTTCGGATAAGTCTACATCTTCCCAGCCGGTAAAGCGGTTTTCGAGGTTCCAGGTGCTTTCACCGTGGCGTATCAATACTATTTTTTGCATAGGTATTTACTTAACGCAAATGTAAGCCGCGAGTTGTAAAAAAAATTGTAAAATATTTATAATTCAATTAGCTTGCGTTATAAACCAAACTAATGCTAAACCAATTATGATTCCAACTACACCTGTTCCTGTAAAGGATGGTATTGCCAACCCTGCCCCGCTTGGGCTTTGCGCCTTTGGTATGACCACCGTTTTATTAAACATTCATAACGCCGGCTTTTTTGAAATGAACAGTATGATACTGGCCATGGGTATATTTTACGGTGGCCTGGCGCAAGTTATAGCCGGTGTTATTGAAGCTAAAAAGAACAACACCYTTGGGCTAACCGCATTTACATCCTACGGCTTTTTCTGGCTGTCGTTAGTCGGGCTTATTGTTATGCCCAAATTAGGCTGGGCTACAGCTGCTTCAGAAGGTGCCATGTGCGCTTACTTAAGTGTATGGGGTGTTTTTACTTTACTGTTGTTTTTTGGTACACTAAAATTAAACAGGGCACTCCAGTTTGTATTTGGATCATTAACTATCCTATTCTTTTTATTAGTAGCCGGCGATGCCACCGGAAATGCGACAATTAAACATTTGGCTGGTTATGAAGGTATTATTTGCGGTGCATCTGCCATATATACCGGCATTGCCAATGTGCTTAATGAAGTTTACGGGCGTGTTGTATTACCTATTGGACCTGTAAAGGTTTAAAATAATGTTGCTAAATTGCGCAGGTGAAAGATTTTAAAAAATACTATAGCATACCGGCAACGCCCGACGAAATTTATATAGCCCTTACCAACCCTGTTACCATTGAATTATGGACCGGCGAGGTTGCAGAAATGAGTACCGAACCAGGTTCAGAATTTTCTATGTGGGATGGCAGCATAACCGGTAAAAACCTGGAGTTTGAACCCGGCAAAAAAATTGTGCAGCAATGGTATTTTGAAGGTAAATCTGATGACTCGATAGTAACCATCAAATTGCACCCCGATAAACAGGGCACATCTGCCGAGCTGAGGCATACCAATATCCCCGATGAGGATTTTGATGATATAACCGAAGGCTGGACCTACAGCTATTTTGGCGGGCTGATTGATTTTTTTGAAGGAGAATAAGGCCTCGCCCCACTCCATTCAAAAAGAAAAGGCTTTTAAACACCAAAAGCCACTCAGGTCGAGTGGCTTTTGGTGTTTAAGGGCAGCTATTGACCAGCCTTGATTTGCATGATATTTTAAATTGTAACCGCCGGGTGCACAAACACCTTCGATTTAATATCGGCACCTGCTTTACCAAGCGTTGCCGCTACCGAACAATATTTATTGAGTGATAATTCAGCAGCGCGGGCTGCTTTGTCTTCATCAATATCGCCATATAAATGAAATTCAATATCAATATCCTGCCAAAGTGAAGGTTCTTTACCTGCTTCACGTTCGCCGTTTACTACCATTTTATAATCTTTTACGTCCTGACGTTGTTTTTTAAGTATGCTGATAACGTCAATTGCAGAGCAACCGGCCAGGCCCATTAAAAGCATTTGCATAGGGCGTATACCAAAATCCTGACCACCGCTTTCGGGGCTGCTATCCATTTTTACAGTATGACCATTGGCATCTACAGCCTCGAAGCCGAAATCGCCATGTACACGTTTAAGTTCTATTGTAGACATAGTGTTGTAGTTTATAATAATGCTAAGTTAGATATTAAATTTAGTGTTGCTAATTAAGTGCATCATTATTTACGCTGACATTACCAAAAAAGTTTCATTTAAACTGCGCCCTGTCTTTAACTGGTATAACCAATTTTAAACCCGACCATGTTTCGTCAATGGCGCAAACTTTTATATCCACAAGCCCAATTTTGATGGCAAAATCCCTGATGACATCTTCGGTAATGTCGGTAACAACTTTTGACGCTTTCTTTGGCCAGGATACCCATATCATGCCATCAGGTTTCATTTGGTTCATTAATTGGGGAAGCACAGTCAAAAATTCATCCCRTTGTTTGGTGAAAAAATGGATCACATCTTTTTTTACCGCCGCTTCATCTACAAAATAAACTTCAGTAGGTAAATCCGTAAACAATTGCAGGTAATAATCGGGTGCGTTAAGCAACATTATTTTGGCCGCTGTTTTTATGCCCAGCTTTTTTGCCAACGGAGTACCTGAGTAGCCTGCCATGTTAATTAATTTGTTTGAGGTGGTGCAATAAATGCTCAACGTAATCATTTGCCAGCCATTCCACAGTTTGGAGGTTGGGCTCCTGTTTACTGTTATCGCAACGGGCTGTTAACCTTTCTGCCGGGTAGTTTTCCCAAACCCTTATTATTTGCCGGTTAAGTAAGCTCCACAAATCAAGCAGATCATTAATATCAGCTTTTTGGTAATGCTGCGCTGCAACCCATTCCACCTGCTCATAAGTAAGTCTGAAATTCTCTTCGTAAGTGCAGCGCACAAAACGCTGCAGGTTTATTTGCGCGCTATCAATTAGGTGGCCGATGATTTCCTTTTTTGACCATTTATTGGGCGTGGGTTTGTTTTCCCAATCAAGCTGTTCGGTTTTTATCTGCAGAAAATTATTGATGGCATTGTTTAAAATTGCTGAGGTGGTGGTCATGGTTATGTTTTCAAAATAAGTATTTAAAGATTGTTATTTCATATTAAATTACAAAACCATTAACTTCAAAGCCTTAAAC
>NZ_JBFUKF010000239.1:0-7696 GCF_056400985.1 Mucilaginibacter sp. P4_G9
GAAGTTACGATCTTCCCACCCCAACTTAAAAAATTAAGGCTTTATGAACAATGTTCATAAAGCCTTCTTCTTTGATACAACCTGGATGCAATAATCAGCTGGTTTTTTAACCAGTGGGGGATTGATTAAAAAGGGGCAACTGCACTAACCAAAGATAAACAGGGGTAAGTAATATGCTACGAGCAGAAACTCACACGCGGGAATCGGCTAATACGAGTTTTTTCGAGCTTTTACTATGCTGATAGGGCCGTTCATACTGTTCGTAAAATTGCTTTTTATTGTCTTTATAATGGCTTACGGCGCCCAGCCAGCTCATTAATTTGATATAATACCAGGCAAGGTCAACCTGGTGCGGCTTAAAACCACTCCTGGCACTTTTGGGGAACAAATGGTGATTGTTATGCCATTCGCCGGCTACAAAACCGGGCCACAGCTGGTTAATTGATTTATCCTTTTTACTATAGTCGGTGCCCTCGTGTTGTTTGTCTTTCCCTTTTGCGTGGCCTTCATAATTAAATGTACGTACCCCCACCGCCCAAAATGCGGCAGCGCCAAATAAGCTGAAAGCCAGGGCATGGCCGCCTGTTAAATAAAAAACCGCGTACCAGAAAGACCAGTTCAGGATCCACGACATAACCGCCCGCCCGGGGTTTACATACGAGCCCCAGTGCTGGTATTGCGCGTAGGTATTTGCCTTTACACCGGTATGTTTCATCAATTGTTTAACCCGGTTGTAGTCGCCTTCATCCAGGTATTTGGCAATTGGCTGGTGATTTACATCGGCCAAAAAGCAATATAAAAAACCGGCCTGGGCGTTATAAGGGTCGCCGGGCTGATCGGATTTGGAATGATGCACGTGGTGCGATATTACATAGATCTCTTCGGGGATAACACTAAGGGTTAGGTTCTGCGTTATAAAGCGCCAGAATTTATTGCTAAAAGTATAGGCTCCATGGGTACAGTAACGATGATGCCAGATGGTGCCATGTGTGCCCATAATGATCATTCCATAAACAAAGGCTGCCGGTATTGTCCACCAGCTTAAAAAGTAAATGATGAAGAGCACAAAAAACGGTACCAGGCACAAAACCTTCAGCCAGCTAAAAAATGGCAACCAGTTTTTACGGTTTTTAATGGGGTTTAACCTCGAAAAAAACTCGGTTAACATTTGTAACACAGTCGGCTTTATCAAGGCCCCCTGTGCATCCTTCCAACCGTATGAAGGGGTTTGCAATACATAATCTAAAAAAGGCATCGGCTAAAAAATTTAATAGTGATCGGCTCGGATAAAAACTGGTAATTATTTAAGATCGCTGCCGTTTTGGATTAAAGGCAATGAGGTATTGTATTTGGTTTTTTATAATTGTTTTAGTGTCCCATGTTTTTTCCTCGTCGGATTGTGCCAGGATTAACTTTTCTTTAATCAGCTCAAATAACTCTGCTAATTGCTCGGGTAAAACTTTTACCGAAATGGTGGGGTAATATTTCTTTTCCATAGCAGATCTTTCATCGTCTGTGGCTAAGCTTACCTCCCAGGCTTCTTCTGTTTTGAACCAATGTTCTTTGGCGCTATTGCTCAGGTCAAATAAAAACATGTTGGCCTGCAATTCAACTGTTTGGCCGGCCATGTTAGTTGTGTGTTTTATTGGTAGATACGACCTCGGTTTTAGATGCCTGGTAATCAGACATCGTTTTTTTGCCGTTTGTGGCTGGCCCTTTTTTGTGGGCTTTACTGCCTTTATCTTTACTCATTGTTTTGTTGTTTAATGTTAATTGATAATCCGTGAGGGCTGATTACGCGCTTATCGCGTAAATTTTAAATCGCTTTACGGAGTTTAATAATCCGCATCCAGTGCATCAGCTTCATAACCGGGTAAACCGGGTCTATCTCAAACCATTTTTTTCCGAAGTTGGCGCTATTGGGGTGTTTGTGGTGATTGATTTGAAACAGTTCGCCCAGCATCAGGAAGTCGAAAGGTGTGGTGTTTTTTGATTTGTCTTTATTGTCGAAATTAGTATAGCCATATTTATGCCCGCACCAGTTTACAATTGCGCCATGAATTGGCCCCATTAAAAAATGTATGGGCAACAGCAGGAACATCCACCAATGGGCGGCAAAAAAAATGTAAAAGCAGGTGTAAGCGGCGCCAAACAGCAGCCTGGATAGTATCGAAGAACCCATCCTATCAATCAGCGGCCATTCGGGGTAGTTACCGGCAAAGCGGGCTTCGGGGTTCTTTACTCTTTGCAGGTGATCGCCAAATGTTTTAAAGGTGGCCTTTGTCATCTGGAAAATATCCGTAAAAAAATGGGGCGAATGCGGGTCCTTTTCTGTATCGCTGTAAGCATGGTGTTCCCTGTGCATTAAAGCGTAGGCCCGGGGATTTAAAAAGGAAGCTCCTTCAAATAGGTAGGCCATAATGTAAAAAACGCGTTCCCAAAATTTGTTCGTGGTGAACATACGGTGAGAGGCGTAGCGGTGTTGGAAAAAAGTTTGAAAAAACAGAGACAAGAACCAGTGCGCAATAAAAAAAATCAGGATCAGCATAAAAATAGAATTAATAGCAGGTACTAAATACGGTATAATGCAAGCATGGTAGCCCCCTTAAAGGGATCTTGCCTGTTGGATGCGGTGTAAACAGATGACGTTTTGTTCTCTGTGGCCTGAATCTGCCTGATGAGATGCAAGCTTAAAATTTAAGAAGCGCTTGCGGTCAACGGGAAAAATGTTTTGGTTTAAAACCCAAAACGGCAGGTACTTTATAGTAAATCTTAAAAGACTATATTATAATAACCTTTAATTAAGCAATTTGTTATTTAATTTAAAAAGTTTTTTTTCGCCGGCCGGCAATACCATCCACCAGGCTTTCTATCGATAGATATATTCTATTCGTCGATACTTGTTCTCATTTAATGGGGGTTATGGTAGGTTTGTAATGCAAATCGGGGCTTCTCCCCCATTGTGATAAGGTTTAGGTAGAAGCCTCCGCGCTGCGAGAGCAAGGAGGCTTTATTTATTTTAAAGCCACGGCTAAACCAGCAATTACTCCAAACCGAATAAAAAGCGCCTCTATTGAGTAAAAAATCCGAAATGCTATAAACAGGAGATAAATTGTAATTGCAGGGCCCTAATTTTAGGTTCGGCGCCAGGTATTATTATATTAGTTGGGATCTAATATCTAAAATGAGTTTGCTGCTCAATCCTGCCTACATCCTGAACCTTAAAGAAACCGATCTTCCTAAAGCCTGTGCCAGCTCGGGGTCAATTAACGGGCCGTCGCCTTGTTGTACCCATACACTGCGCTCATCTTTTTGAAGGGTGATTTTTTCGCCATTCAATAAAATTTCAAGCTCGCTGGTCGTCTTGTTTATCGGCGATGTATTGATCTGATACACGTGGTCGGTATCATTATATGTTATTCTTAGTGGCAGTCCCATCTTTGTCTTCTCTCCGGGTAAATATACAAATCCAATACCCTAAAAATACAAAAAGATGTGATAAACCTCACCATATAGTTGTAAGTTATTAATTTTAAGCACGTTAAACTAAAAATGAATTTATGTCCTATCAGGCCGCAAGCTGATATTTAACCTTATCTAACAGGTTATTTATACCAAATGGTTTGTGCAGCACATCGTCGGGAGCGCCTTTTGGGGATAGTGAGTCGTCAATATCATCATTACTTGAGCAGATGATCACAGGCAGGGTTTGCGTATCCCTGTTCAACTTTATCAGCTTGCATATATCGCGGCCATTCATACCCGAAAACAAACCATCAAGTATCACCAGGTCTGGATGGGTGGTCCTGATATTGTTCAGGATGTTATGCCAGTCGTTATATGATACCACATCGTAACCATTGCTGCTTAAAATGTAGGTCATTACATCAATCATCAACTCGTCGTCATCTACTATCAATATTTTCTTTGCCATGATCTTTTCCAACCTTGCTGGGTAATGCTGTACAAAGGGCATGCCATTGATTAACTTACAGTTAAACCATTTTGCCAGCCTGTGTAAAGTTGTAGGGTTTAGGATAGTATTTAATACAACTAACAACAAAATACAGTTGAATTTTGGGGCTTAAACTGATCTGTTTTATTACATTTGACTGAATAAAACTGATTTAGCTGAGCATAATGGATATTGTTAATATAAAGAAACTGGCTAAGGAGCTCAATATATCTACTTCAACTATTTCGAGGGCATTTAATGGCAGCCCGGATATTAATAAAAACACCAAGGAGCGGATCCTGGCCTTTGCCAAAGAGCATAACTTTTTACCCAACCACTACGCCAGTAATTTAAGGGATAAAAAAACCCGCACACTGGCGGTGATAATTCCTGAAATTGCCAACGACTTTTTCTCGCAAGCTATAAACGGTATTGAGGAGGTGGCACGTAAAAAAGGTTTTTACATTTTGCTTTACCGTACGGATGATATCTTCGAAAAGGAAGTATCATTTGTAAATTATTTAAACAACGGCAAGGTTGATGGCATCATCATGTCGGTATCGGGCGAGGCTAATGACCATAATTACCTGCGCCAGCTGGAATCAAAAAATGTCCCCGTTGTGTTTTTTGATAGGGTTTACGAAGATATTGATGCCGCTAAAGTAACCACCAACGATTATGACAGCAGCTTCGCAGCTACCGAGCACCTGCTGGAAACCGGTTGCCTCAAAGTGGCATACCTGGTGATAAACAAAAACATATCAATAGGGCAGGTGCGGATGCAGGGTTATATGGATGCTTTAAAAAAGCACGATATAGCTTTTGATGACGAGCTTGTAATAGACTGCAGCAACGACGAAAAGGTAAACTATAAGATATTGACCCGTGTGCTCCAGGAAATTAAACCCGATGGTATTTTTAGCTCGGTTGAACGTTTGGCCTTTGCTACTTACTATGTGTGCAACGACCTGGGAATTTCTATCCCCGGGGATCTAAAGATGATCAGCTTCTCGAGCCTTGGTATAGCGCCGTTGTTAAGCCCGGCATTATCAACCATTACACAACCCGCCTATGAAATGGGGATTAAAGCCGCTACCCTGCTGTTTGAAGCCCTGGAGCAAAAAAATGCATCAAACCATAAACGGCACGTGGTTTTAAAATCGAAGCTGTTTATCAGAAAAAGTTCGGGCGGGGAATAGTGGGTAGTTGATTAGGTGAGTGGTAAAGTGGGTGCCTTTATACGGTTTAACCTAATCAACCACTCACCTAATCAACCATTCACCAATTACACATGAATAAACAACTCACTTTTAGGCCGGCGTACTTTGATCATTTTGCTGTAAACATCATCTTCGGCACGGAAACCTACTGCGGCGATAACGGAGGTTGTTAATCCTTTTTCTTTGAGGCCTAAGATTTCATCAAATTGCGCGGCATCAAAACCTTCCATGGGCGCTGCATCAATGCCCAATTCGGCGGCTTCTGAAACCAATACACCCAAAGCGATATAAGTTTGCTTGTGCGACCAGGCCAGTTTCTGCTCATCGGTACGGCTGCTTAATGTGCCTAAAACCTTTTGTTCAAAACCTTCAAGGCTTGTGCGTTCAACGCTGCGGGTATTGGCAACAAGATCTATGAATTTTTTGCCAAAGGCTTCGTCTAATGTTGTTAACGACGCAAAAACAAATAATGCGGAAGCATCGGTGATCTGGGCCTGGTTATAACCAGCTGCACGCAGCTTTTCCCGGGTTGCTGCATCCTGAACAACAATAACTTTAAATGATTGCAGGCCTAATGATGATGGGGCCAGTTGTATTGCACTTTGTAACTGATCTAATTGTTCGGTGCTTATTTTTTTTGATGGGTCGAATTTTTTAATTGCGGCCCTTTTTTGTAATTTTTCTACTAATGACATGATTCTTCAATTGCTCAAACAAAAATAGATGTTTGAACATTTAGTTGGGTCATGGCATCGTAAACTAAAGTTTGGCTTTATCTTTTAGCTCCTGTTCTTTGTCTTTGGCTTCTTGTTTAAGTCTGCGTTTTTCTACACGGATATCCTTACGGGTTTTACCTGCGGTATCAATGTGGTCTATGCGGTTCTTATAATCCTGTTTAAGCGCTTCAATTTGCTCATTTAGTTTTTCTTTAGCGGTCTTTTCTTTTTCTTCCTGCTTTTGACTGGTTGTATCTTTTTTACCAAATAAGCGTTGGAAAAAATTAGGCTTTTTGGCCGGCTCTTCTATTACAGGCAGTATTTCATTGTCATCACCCCCCTGTTTCATCAGGCTATCAGCTTTTGCTGTATCAATGGGTACAATGGTTTGCCTTAAGCCCTCCCTCAGGCGTACACCATAAAAGCCATAGGCGCTGGTATCCCGCTGCGTAAGTCCTTTGCCGGCCATCAATCTGCCTATCAGGTTAAAGTAGCCGTGCAGCCCGGGACGCAGCGTGCCATCGGGCTGAAAGGCATATAATCCCCCTTTAGGGTACGGAACAATACTGGCCAGGTAAATACTTTCGCCGAGGTTAAGTTCTGATGGCGACTTGCCAAAGTAAAAATGCGAGGCCTCGGATATACCGTATATATTACGGCCCCATTCAATTATGTTCAGGTAAACCTCCAGCATCCGGTTTTTAGTCATGATGCGGTTATTTTCTATCATCCACACAATCAGGATCTCTTCAATTTTTCGCGCAAGCGTTTTTTCGCGGCTTAAAAAAGCGTTTTTAACCAGCTGCATCGAAATTCCGCTACCGCCACGTTTAAATTTTTTAGTCTTAAAGTCGGTAACCAGCGATTTACGGAATGCCTCCTCAACAAAACCATGGTTGGTATAAAAGGATGGGTCTTCAGCCGTCATCACTGCATTGCGAAGATTGGGTGCAATTTCATTAAGAGGTGTAAATTCCGGGTTTTCTGGCCCAATGAGGTGTGGCGCCATCGGTTTGCCTTTTTCATAAGGGGTGTGTACAAACGTGCTGTTCAGCTTTGATAGATCTGTTTTGCCGTATTTCACAATCCGGAAACCATTTTTATCCATCCGCGAATCAAATTTCAGGTCATCTGGCTTTGATGAATCCATATAAAAGTTCATGGCATAGTTTAATTTGCCTGTAACCTGTATCCCATCCAAAGCATCAAACATCCCATGGGGGAAAGCATCAAAAATATCAGTAGCGTTTAGCCAGCCTGTATTCATTTTGAGCTCGTAAATTTTAACCGGCTTAAGGGTATATTTAAGATATGGCCTGGCGGTCAGCTTTTTAATATGTATCATAGATGAGCTATCAACAGATACAAAATTACTGCCCACAAAAACGTTTGCATCAATGGCTGCATCCGGGAACACGATATCGCCCGATGAGAGTGCCGGGTGGTTTAGCAACAAATTATGAACCGCCCACGAACCGTATATTTTTGTTTCGCCGCCGCCGTGCTCAACTTTGGTTAATTTGGTGCTTATGGTATCAAAATTTATCTTAAGTCCCAGCTTTTTCTGAATAATAGGCAGTTCTACTTTTGCACCGTCTGCATAAAGCTTTACATCTATATTTTTATCTGAGGGGTGCATTTTGCCATCCATATGCCAGGTTGCCGCGCCATTATCAACATCAATTGTTGATGTAAGATCTCCGTCTTTGATGGTCGCGGTTTTTGCAAGCAGTTTTACCTTGTTGCTATCATCCTTAAAACTTATGGAAAAATTATTAAGCGTTAAGTTATCCGGGATCTTGTAT
>NZ_JBFUKF010000240.1:0-7693 GCF_056400985.1 Mucilaginibacter sp. P4_G9
GCCTTTTGACCGGAGCATATTGGCACTTTTTGTTCAGCCCGGGCGATTTCAAACCCGTCTGGCTCATTCAATATTGATCAAACTGAAAGCCAGGAAGTATAAATCAACAACTTTTCCTGAAGCCTGATTTTAAATTTTTTGGTTTAAAAGATGCAGGCTGTCTGAATTTAACTAAAAAGAAACCATTCGCAAAAAACAAACGTATACGGTACACTATAAACCATTATAACAATGTTGCATTGGTATCTGCAGCCAAATGCTTTCATAACGATCAGATTTAATTATGGAGAATGAAATAAATCTTTCTGAACAAAAATTTAACGCCATTTTTACTTATGCTCCATTAGGCCTGGCCGAAATTGATCAAAGCGGCGAAGTAATACGGCTGAACATAGCCGGGGGAGAATTGTTGAAACCCTTATTGGAAACATATCAGCTTCCGGGCGATAATATTTACCCCATTTTGGATTGCATCAACCCGGAGATTTCTGAAAAAATAAAAAATTATGAGCCATTCAGGGGGATAGTTTATAACGCGTTAAATAGATTCAGACTGCCGCATCCAAATAATCATGCCGAAAATCATTTTCAGTTCAATATCACCAAGATGTTTGAAGATTGCATTATTGTGGGCTTCGAAGATCTGACAGCAAAATACGAGGAAGAAGAGGCCATGCACCAGGCAGGCCTGGAAAGGGCTGTTGCACAGGGCAAGTTTGAGATAGCGTCTGAAGTATTACATGATATTGGTAACGCCGTGGTTGGGTTTGGTTCATACCTTACGCGTATCAATCGTTCCATGGAACAGAATAATGAGGAGAACCTGCAAAATGTGGTGTTGTTTTTAAAAGGGCAGCAAACCGCATTAGCTACAGCCATTGGCGATCAAAAAGCAGAAGCGCTGGTGAGCCTGCTGGAAGGGATCACCCTGGTACAAAGAACTAACAAGGAAGAAATTCGACGGTCTATTTCCGAACAGCTTAGTATCATCAGCCATATCCAGGAGATCCTTACCATTCAGCGCCAGTATGTGGTTGGGCATGAATCACAGGGCAGAAAACCCGTTAACCTAAGGGATGTTATTTATGACTGCCGTTCAATGATATTTGCCACTTATGATAAAAAAGGCATTGCTGTAACATTAAATATGCCAGACCAGGTACCAATGATTAAAGGCGACAGGACTAAATTAATGCAGGTGATTTTAAACGTATTAAAAAACAGTATAGAGGCAATAGAGATTGACGGAAGTGAAAAAAATATAGAAATCCAATTGCTTTTAGAGGATAACATGCTGCGATTAACTATCCGGGATACAGGCAGGGGTTTTGATGAAGCTACAGCGGCCCATCTTTTTGAACGGGGATTTACTACCAAAAACACAGGTACTGGCCTTGGGTTATACAATTGCAGATCTATTATTGAAAGTCATTCCGGCTCTTTCAATATTTATAGTGAGGGCCCCGGCCGGGGTGCCACGACAACTATTAAACTTAATTAAGAAAGCGGTAAACGCCTTTAAAAGGACCATAAACGAATTTTTATATGATAAATCAGGTAAATACATCAGTACTTGTAATTGACGACGAAGAATTGGTACGTGATAACATAGAAGTAATATTGGCGCCGAAAGCTTTTATCGAAGATAACAGTATTAGCCAGGCGGCCCGCATCTTGTTTGATACGCCGAAAGAAATACTTACCATTCGTACCAGCAAGATCCCGGTTTTTACTGTGGATAAAGCATCTAATGGCAGGGAGGGCGTTGATTGTGTAAGAAAGGCGTTGGAGAATGGGCAGCCTTATGCAGTTATTTTCCTGGATATGCGGATGCCCGGCTGGGACGGGATTGAAACCGCGAGGCAGATAAGGAAGTACGACAGCAAAGCAGAAATTATTTTTATTACTGCGTACAGCGATCGTTCTATTGAAGAGATTGTTGACCAGGCGGGGCAAAACGTGGGCTATCATTGCAAGCCATATGCAGCAGAAGAAATTATACTGCTTGCTACAAAAGCAATAACCGATTATGACCGTTTGCGAAACCTCGAGAAACTAATTGAATCTATATCATCTATTGGTTTGAATGAGCGCCAGCTTAACACTTTGCTTAAAAATATTTTAGAACAGTTAGCCATTTCGGTAGGGACAGATATGGCTTTGTTAGGAAAGCTCCACGGTGATTTTGCCTATGAACAAATACTTTCAATTGGCGCTATTGAAGCCAGGATAAACCTGGATGAATTAATTACCCGCGTAAAAACCATCCACATTGAGCCGGACGAGGTAGTGCAGATGGATGAACTGGTGCTGGCAAGAATGGATTGCTATTCTGTTTTTGCCGTGTTAAATAAGTATGAAAAATTAAAGACGGAAAAGATGTATTTGTTAAAATTGTTTGTGCAAAATGCAGCCCAGGCAATTAGAAATGCAGAATTAAACGAAAAATTAATACGGAAGGAAAAACTTTCGGCAACCGGTAGCGCGGTTGGTATGGTGATGCATGACCTGCGCACGCCAATTAAAAATATGAAACTGATTACGACGATGATGCGGGAGCAAAATGAAGGCGGCGAGTGGGTGGATCTGCTGGATCAGTGTGCCGAGCAGTCATCCGAAATATTTGATGACTTTTTAGATTTTATTAAAGAAACACCTGTAAAAAAAGAGCCGGTTAATATCAGTCGGATAATTGATGCTATTACCAATGTGGCAGAGGGGGGCGTTCATCATGATCACGTAGCCATTCATAAAACTATCCCCGGAAACCTGGTTATTCAGGGTGACGAAAGTAAGCTTAAAAGAGCCATAATGAACCTGGTAAATAATGCCGTTGAGGTGCTGCAATACAAAAAGGTAGATCCCGCGGTTATACATATTGCCGCGCAGGCAGACGAAATTAATAATAATGTATCCATTGTAATACGGGATAACGGGCCGGGAATACCTCATGATATCATAAAATCACTTTTTGAACCTTTTATAACCAAGGATAAAACCAACGGAACAGGACTGGGATTAGCCATTGTAAAGCAGTACATCACCGCCCATGGCGGAACCATTAATGCCGAAAATAATAATGGCGCCGTTTTTACCATCCACCTGCCGATAAAGTGAAGTGCGCTAAAAATTCAGCCTAAACAAACCAGGGCAAAGGATAGCACATAGCTGGAAGGTACAGGTAAAGGCCAAGCAAAAAACAACCAAAAAGCCCCTTAGTGATTATCTAAGAGGCTTTTTTCAATAGGAGCTGCGCCCAATATTGGGGCCGATAGTCCTTTAAGGTGGTTAACTATATCGGGTTTTAATAGCCCGGATTTTGATACATCTTTACCGGATCGAGCTTGTACTCATCAAATGGGATAGGATAATAGCGGTCCTTTGTGCTAAAATTTGATAGCAAGGCCGATCCGAAGTTAGCCTGGGTTTTGCTTTTGAAATAGGCTACCAGTTCTTCAGTGGTAAATGCCCGTAGCAAATCAAACCAGCGGTGATGCTCAAATGCAAGCTCAACACGGCGCTCATGCAAAATTGCAAGTTTAAGGGTTGGATAATTAGTGCTGTAAGCAGTATTGGCCATAGATACTGCATAAGTTGGCATACCCGCCCTTACACGTACCATATCTAAATATTGAATAGCAGCGGCATCATCCCCAAGGTCGTTATTAACTTCCGCAAGCATCAGTATCACATCGGCATACCTCATCAGGATCCAATCGTTGCCACCATAACCTAATTTACCGGCAGCATCACTCGCATCCCTGAATTTGGTAACAAACCAATCCTTTACAATTTGATCATTAGCATATTTAACAGAGAAGGTCATTCGGGGGTCACCGGTTTCATAATCGTTGATCAGATCGTGGGTAACATTATATCCCGCGCCCGATGCGGCTTTTTGCGAATTAATGGTTTCTCCCTTTGCCTGGTAGTTTGCTGCTATTGACGAACTGTAACTAACGTCACCCTGCTTATTTACAATCTGGAAGATCAGCTCGGGGCAGGTTGATTTTTTATTTACATCAAAAACATCGGTATAAGGAATGCTGCTTAATGCGCCGAACGTGCGCATATTATAGGCATTCATGAGGTAAGTTTTGGCATTTGTAAGATTAACCTGGCGGTTAGCCTGATTTAAAGTTGTAGCCATTGTTAAATATACCTGGCCCAATAATACATTGGCTGCGGCTTTTGATACCCTGCCGATATTAGCACCTGTTTGCAGGTTAGGCAGCGGGCTGTTATTGATCACATCGGTAAGGTCTTTTATAATCTGCGCATATACCGTAGCCTGTTTTTCGCGATAGGTTGCGGCCGCAACTTCTGTAGAGGCTAATTGTTTGGTTACCAACGGCACATCGCCCCAAAGGCGCACCAGGTGAAAATACATCAGCGCACGTAAAAACTTGGCTTCCGCTGTGTATTGCAGTTTCAGGTTTGGATCGGTAAAAGTTACGGCATCGATATGCGACAATACCACATTGGCACGGGTAACAGTAGCATATAACGATACCCAGTGGCTTTTTAAGTAAGTATTGCTGGCTATCAGCGAAAAATTGTTAAACTGGAAAGGCTCACCCGCGTTCGACTGGTTATCGTTTGTGCCGGTATCATCAGAGCGCTGATCGGTCCACAGATCGCTGCTTTCGCCTATATTATTGCCACTGCGCAATGATTGATAAATACCATTTACAGCTAACAAAACATCATTAGGCGATTTAAAATTGGCATCGACAGTAACAGCATTTGGATCGGTTTCGTTTAGAAAACTTTTTTTACATGCAGGGCTTATGGCTACACATACCGTAAGGCAAATGATTGCTATTAATTTTTTCTTCATCTCTATATTCTCCTTAAAAAATCATTAAAAAGTAACATTAACACCTAAATTGTACGACCTAACCAAGGGATAAGTACCATAATCAATTCCGGGTGCAAGGTTGGCTGGTTGAGTATTATTTGAAGCGGCGCCAGAATAATTGTAGTCAACCTCCGGGTTATAGCCTTTATATTTGGTGATGGTAAAAGCGTTTACTACACTGGCAAACAACCGGGCTTTACTAATACCCAGAGTGTTTTGTAAAATGCCGGGCAGGCTATAACCAACCGTTAAGTTGGTACAACGAAGGAACGAGCCACTTTGCAGGTAAAATGTAGATAAACGGGTGCTGTTACTTTGGGTACCACCGCGTGAAGCACGGTATACAGTTCCATTGCCGGGGTCAGCGGCATTTCTGTAACGGTTGGCCACATCGGCATACTGGTTGCCCGAGCCTTCCATGTTGTACAGATAATAATCCTGGCCATCTAATATCTTATTACCATAAGAGCCATTGAACGATGCACTTAAATCAAAATGCTTATAAGTAGAATTTAAGGCAAAGCCGTAAGTAAACTTAGCGTATGGTGAACCAATAACGGTTTTATCGGCATCGTTCACTTTGCCATCGCCGTTGGTATCCACAAAATACAGATCGCCTGGCTTAAGCGGGTTGGTTGATGAGGCCGATGGGGCAACCTTGCTGATATTTTCGGGAGTTACTATACCGCCCACTTTAAAACCATAGAACATACCCACCGGCTGATCCTGTGTGGTAATGTTGGTTAAATAAGAGCGCTCTGCACCGTTAATTATAATGGTGTTGTTCCCCGGTAGTTTAACAACCTTGTTACGGTTTAGCGAAATATTGCCGCTTACATTGAAAGTGAAATCCTTTGAGCTTATTATCCTTCCATCAAGTTGAAGGTCGAAACCTGTATTGCGGATCTTTGAATCGCGCAGGTTGGTAAGGATGGTGGTACTGCCGGATATAGCCGAAATAGGCTGATTATATAACAGGTTGTAAGAGTAGCTTAAATAATAGTTGGCGATGATAGATAAGCGGCCATTAAACAAGCCGATATCGGTACCAAAGTTATATTGCGAAGTTGACTCCCAGCTTAGCTTTTGATCTTTTATACCGCCGGCATATGTAGCGGTAGCAATGGTATTATTGCCAAAAACCACACCTGTAGGGCTTGCAAGTGTTTGCTGATAACCGTAATTGCCAATATTGTAGTTACCACTTAAACCCCAGCTTGCGCGGACTTTAACGGTTGACTGATCGCCAAGGAAGTTATGGTAAAAAGGCTCTTCGGATATGTTCCATCCGGCGGCAACAGACGGGAAATAGCCGTATTTGTTTAAAGGACCAAAACGCGATGAACCATCGGCACGGAAAGAACCTGTTAAAAAGTATTTACCGGCATAATTGTAATTAACACGACCAAGGTATGATAGTAAGGTATAAGCCGATTTACCTGTATTTGAATTCAAGGTAAAAAGACTCGCATCTGCGCCTTTGGCAGTAATTTCCGGAATATTATCATTTTGGAAACCTTTGGCAGTTACGCTGATCAGGTCGCTGGTTGTCTTTTGAGCGGTATAACCAGCCAGTACGTCAAAATGGTGTTTACCAAGCTGTTTATTGTAGTTTAAGGTAAACTCGGCCAGGCGATCTAACTGGGTGATAGTTTGAGCTGTTGCCGTTGCTGCCGCTATGGATTGTGTTGATCCCGGGGGGAAAGCACCACTGCTTAAGTTAGTTGGCAGGTAGTAATCATATTTTTCATTGTAGGTTTGGGTACCTAAATTGGCTTTGGCATTAAAACCAGGCAATATATTGTAAACTATATTGGCGTTGTAGGTACTGCGGTAGCCTTTGCGGGTAATTTTTGTACGCTCGGCCAATGCAACCGGATTTTCGATAGACTGGTAACCGTATGCTGCTGCCTGTGATGCCTCGGCATTAGTAGCCAGTGAACCATCGGCATTATAAGCCGGTAAATAAGGCATGTATATAAGTGCGCCAAGAACCGGCCCGTGGTCAAACCGGCCTTCCTGCACCTCTTTATTGGTATTTTGAGTGTAGGCTATATTTGCGCCAACGTGTAATTTCTTGCTAACATCGCCCTCGATATTGGTGCGGAAATTTATACGCTCTTGCCCGGTAGTGCGTATAATACCGTCCTGGTTTTGGTAAGCTCCGCTCACATAGTAATGGAAGCCGTTTGAAGCCCCAGAAAATGCCAGGTTATGTTTTTGGAAGAAAGCATTATGATACAATTCATTTTGCCAGTCGGTATTTACTGTTTGATGGATTAGTGATTGGTTAGCAAAGTCATAAAGTCCGTCGGGTATACTCACGCTGCCTGCATTGCTTACATTGGCAATGCGGGTAGCGTTGTTATCGGAGTACATGGCATCATTCCAAACGTGGCCTGTATTAACCCACAGGTCGCGGTAGGTATTGTTACGGCCATCAATTACAAGTTGCGCAGCCTGATCTGAGTTGAGCAGTTTTACTTTTTTAGCTAACTGATTTATACCTGTTTGCACACTGTATTCAAATTTTCCTTTGCCTTCTTTACCATGTTTTGTAGTTATCAAAACAACACCGCCGGATGCACGGGAACCATAAATAGCTGCCGAGGCGGCATCTTTTAAAATGTCGATACTTTCAACATCGTCGGGATTAATGAAAATATCATTGCCGGCAGGATAGCCATCAATAACATACAGTGGATCGGAACTGGCACTGAATGATCCAATGCCCCTAACCCTGATTTTGGTGCTCTGGTATGGTGCGCCACTTGTTTGTGATACCTGCACACCAGAAACCTWACCCGCTAATGCCTGCCCGAGTGATGGCGC
>NZ_JBFUKF010000241.1:0-12478 GCF_056400985.1 Mucilaginibacter sp. P4_G9
AACCTTGTGCAATGGGGAATATTGAAAAACTTTATTACCGAAATGGATTGGGGCGATAGCGTAATGATAGGCAATGATGTAGTGGTAACTTCGRCCCCTGCAAGGCATTTTTCGGGCAGGGGGATAGTTAACCGTAACGAAACCTTGTGGGCAAGCTTTGTAATAAAAGGGCCAAAACATAATATCTACTTCGGTGCCGATTCTGGCTGGTCGCCAAGTTTTGCGGAGATTGGGGAGGCATTTGGCCCTTTTGATTTAACGATGCTGGAAGTTGGCGCCTACGGCAGGTTCTGGCCGGATATTCATATGGGCCCCGATCATGCTTCAAATGCCCACATCGCCCTTAAAGGCAACCTGATGATGCCGATACATTACGGCACCTTCAACCTGGCTCCCCATGCCTGGTACGAGCCTGTTGAACGATTGGAAAAAATGGCAAAAGACAAAAAAATAAACCTTTTTATACCCGAGCCAGGTAAACCAACCGAGGTTAAGGGAGCGTATAATTCGGAGTGGTGGAAGAGGTTTATGTAGGCCCCACCCAATCTTCCCCGGAAGGGGGCTAAAAAAGTCTCCACGCCAACCGGCGGGGGAGATTTAGAAGGGGCTTGTAACATTTCTCCTTTTCCTTATTCCAATAAAAAAGTCCTGCAACATGTCCCAATCCTATATTTTAGTTATTAACGGCAAGCCCGAAGGCCCTTTCAGCATGGATGAACTAAAGGCAAAAAAAATAAAGCCGGGCGATTTTGTGAAAACTCCCGAAATGGACGATTACAAGGAAGCCCAGGAAATTGCCGAACTAAGGGAGCTTTTAGGCTTTGCCAAGCCAGCTTTGCTGATGCAATACTTCGGTAGTTTTGACCAGCGGCTATTAGCCTCGTTTTTAGATTGGTTTATTGTGTTTGGGGTATTTGTGCTCATCATTTTTGTTGTAGTAATTATATTTATGCAGGATAAAGAGAGCCGCATGATAGTGAGTTTTAGCTTACTGGCATGTGTGCCCTTTGCCAAGATCATTTACCATATTGTGATGGAAAGCTCTGCCAGCCAGGCCACCTTTGGCAAGCAAATGCTCAAAATAAAAGTAGTGGATATGCACGGCGATCGCATCAGCGTAGGTAAGGCTATTGCCCGCAACCTGTGTAAAATATTTTCGGTATTGACGTTTTTTATCGGTTACCTGTTCGCGTTTTTTAACAAGCAGCAGCAGTGCCTGCATGATATGATGGCCGGCACAGTGGTAATTAAGGAGAGGTTGTTTTGATTGCGGGTGATACTTAAATTTGAAATTTATGACATAAAAGGCAATAGCATCTATATAAATTCTTAAAAATGGCCTACTAATTCCCAGGTTATTTTAATCAGATCTTATTTAAAATACCTTTTTGTGTGAAGAACCCTATATACAACAATCCTGTTTCCAATTTCTTTATAATGAATTCCATATGGGAACCGATATAAAGGAGCTATTCTTATTTCTCTGTATCTTACTTGAAATAATTGGGGGCTGCTCTCTATGAACTTTATAGTTGCAAAAAACTCCTTAAATCATTTGGGGAGAAACCGTTTTTTAATATTTTGAAACGAAACATATTCAACTTTCCCGCTTTCTTCCTCATCAAGCATTCCGTCAATCATTGCTTTATATTCATCAGTTAATTCCAGGTTCAAATGATGTTGATGCAACAAATCCTCATATTCGCTTATTGGAATAATGACCGCGGTTTTCTCGCCTTTATCGTTAGTAATGAATTGAGTTGTCATTAATCAAATTTAACAAATTTTGTTAATCATTACAATTATGTTAATGATAAGACCATCCATTAATTTATCATTTACATCCAAACAACTTATTCCTCAACATAATCGTTAAATTTGCATCTTATTAATTATCCGCTGCATGAATACTGATGCCGTTAAATTGCTGCAAGGCCGTTATTGTAATTCGTTAACAGAATATTCGCGTTTTGTTACCCGCGAGGTAAACATCGGCGACGTGCCTATGGGCGGTAATAACCCTATCCGCATTCAAAGCATGACCACTACCGATACCATGGATACCATTGGTACCGTGGAGCAGTCTATCCGGATGGTGGATGCCGGTTGCGAATATGTACGCATCACCGCACCCAGCATCAAAGAAGCAAAAAACCTGGCCGAAATTAAAAAGCAGCTTCGCGCCCGCGGATATAATGTACCCCTGGTTGCCGATATTCACTTTACCCCAAACGCTGCTGAGGTAGCCGCCCGTATTGTTGAAAAGGTGCGCGTAAACCCCGGCAATTACGCCGATAAAAAGAAATTTGACCAGATAGATTATACCGACCTGGAATACCAGGGTGAGCTCGACCGTATTTACCAGAAATTTGCGCCGTTGGTTAATATCTGTAAAGAATATGGTACTGCCATGCGCATTGGTACCAACCACGGTTCGCTGAGCGACCGGATCATGAGCCGCTACGGTGATACCCCGCAGGGTATGGTTGAATCGGCCATGGAGTTTATGCGGATGTGCGAGGCGCTGAATTACTATAACCTGGTGATCAGCATGAAATCCAGCAATCCGCAGGTAATGGTGCAGGCCTACCGTTTACTGGTAGAAACCATGGTTGCCGAAGGCATGAACTACCCGCTGCACCTTGGCGTAACCGAAGCCGGCGACGGCGAGGACGGTCGTATAAAATCTGCTGTTGGTATAGGCACTTTATTAGAGGATGGCCTGGGCGATACTGTCCGCGTTTCCCTAACCGAAGAACCCGAGGCCGAAGCACCGGTAGCTATTGAATTGGTGAAACGCTATTCTTTGAGAGCGGAAGAGGTTAAAGGCGAAAGGCAAAAGGCAAAAGGTAGTGAAGTAGAAGACAAGGAAAACCTTTCACCTTTCACCTTTCACCTTTCGCCTTCTTATAGTCCTTACGAATATAAAAAACGCCATACTTATGAGGCTAATGCCTTTATCGGCGGGCATATGGTGCCGAGGGTAGTGATCGATCTATCTGCAAAAAATCTGAAGGATCCGTCTATTTTGGCAGATGCCGGGTACCTGTACGTTCCGCTATTGGATAAATACAATATGGCCGAGCAATCGGTTGATTTTGTTTACCTGGCAGATGAATTACCCTCGTTTACTTTCCCGGCTAATTTAAAACAGCTATATAACTACAATACCTGGCAAAAGCTTGCCGATAAAACCAATTGCCATCCGTTATTCACCCTAAAGGGATACATCGGGGCAACAGATCGTACATCAGCATTAAACCTGGTAAAAATATTGCCTGCAGATATTGACTCGGAAGAATTTGGCTCATTGCCTTTTGATAACTCCCTGGTATTTGTATTGGAAACAAACCAGCTTCATGGCATGGCCGATCAGCGTGGTTTCTTTTTCAAAATGGAAGAGTTGGGATTAGATGTACCGGTGATTGTGAAAAGAAGCTATAGCCCCACCCAACCCTCCCCGGAAGGGAGGGCCTTAAGATCTGAAGTCTCCCCAACCGGGGGAGATTTAGAGGGGGCTACTACTAAACTTCAACTTTACGCAGCTACAGATTTAGGCGCTTTACTGGTTGATGGTTTTGGCGACGGGATCTGGATTGATGCGCCCGAACTTCCTTCCAATGTGATTACGTCTACTGCTTTTGGTATTTTGCAGGCTACCCGTTCACGCATCTCCAAAACTGAATATATCAGCTGCCCAAGCTGCGGGCGTACCTTGTTCGATCTGATGATCACTACACAGATGATCCGCAGCCGTACAAGTCACCTCAAAGGGTTAAAAATCGGTATTATGGGTTGTATTGTAAATGGTCCGGGCGAAATGGCCGATGCCGATTATGGTTACGTAGGCTCGGGTACTGATAAGATCACCCTTTACCGCGGTAAAGAAGCTGTAAAGAAAAACATTAGCGCCGCAAACGCCCTTGATGAACTGATTGGGATTATTAAGGAAGACGGTAACTGGATAGAACAGGAATAACCCGGCAAGCCATATTTATGAGCGACAAGATCACCGTTTCAACTATTCCTTTAACCCTTAAGCGGCACCAGGAACCGGCCGGCAATATCAATGCTGATTTTGGAATAATTAATGATGGCTGGAACCAGGATGATTTTGCTGTATTAGCCAACGAGCCTGGTGTAAACCATGGCTTACCAATTAAAACCGATTATTACTCGGTTATTTTATGCCTTAGGGGCAGCTGTAAAAAAACAATCGGGCATTTTGTATTTGAAGTTTATACCAACTCCGTTCATTTGGTATCGCCCCAGTTTATTACCTCTTTTGAGGATGCTTCTCCCGACCTGCTTTTGTACCAGGTACTGTTTAAAAAAGAGTTTTTGAMCAATAATTTTCTTAAAGAAAACATCCTGGATAATCTTTTGGAGGTAAATCCTGATTATCCACCAATTTATGGCCTGTCGCAAAAAAGTTGTGCATCTTTAAAATCACTTTACGAAAAAATAAGCGACGAGAGCCGGGAGCAAGGCGCTTTCCATTTGCAGATCCTTCGCCTGTTGTTAACAGATTTGCTGTACGAAATGAACCGGGCCTGCGAAAACTGTTTGCTGCACTCCACGCGTCACCTAAGTAAACAGTACCAATTGGTATACAAGTTTAAAAAATTGGTTGAAGATCAGTTTCTAACCTTAAAAACGGTGCAGGAATATGCCGATGCCTTATTCATCTCCAGTAAATATTTAACCGAAATTGTAAAGAGCGAAACCGGGCAAAATGCCTTGCATGTTATCCATAATCGCCTTTACCTTGAAGCGCAATACCTGTTATCCTCATCAGGCCTCAGCATTAAGGAAATTGCCGAACGGCTTAACTTTGACAACAGCTCGCATTTTAGCCGTTTTTTTAAACGCTTTGCCGGCAGTAATCCTTCGGAGTTTAAGCAACTCCAATAAAAAAATCGCCATTTATCTTTCCATGCCCCCGTTATGACTATTGCCTGACGGTAATAATCATCAATCGGAAAAATTGGTTGTCGCGGCTTCAATATATAAACAGACATGTGAAAAAAGAGGCAGACTTAAATCGAGTTTGCCTTTTTTGCTTAAAAAATTTTGCTAAATAAAAACAACCGGCGCACTGTAAGAAACTCTCCGGATAACACCATTTAACGAACCCGGCTTCCACTTTGGCGAAAGCTTTATAACCCGCACCGCTTCTTTATTCGCTTCGGCAGTAAGTCCTTTTATAACTTTAACATGGTTTAACTGCCCATTCTTTTCTACCACAAAATAAACAATTACCTTTTTTCCGGATAACCCTTTTACCGGGTGCAATTTTGATTTGATAAACTCATCCAGTTTTGCCTGCCCTCCCGGAAACTCCGGCAATACTTCTTTGGGCGTTGCGGAGACTACTGTATCAGCAGTTTTTTTTGGGCCTTGGGCAAGTGCCCGCTGTTCCGAGCCGCAAATGGTAAAAATTCCCCAAATTAATACAAGTTTAAATTTCATTGTATGTAATATTTATTTGTTGATATTCGTGAATACAGAAATCCTACAACAATGAAATAGCCACTTTGTTGTGATCGTCTGGTAATAACAACCTAATGCGTTTTTATAGATTTGTTAATACACCGCGTTAAACTCTGCAAACATATTCCCGGCTTCGGMAAGGCTGCCTAAGTTCACATAATCGCACACCTCGGCATACTCCGCCCATAACTGGTGCACCACTTTATTTTGGTGGGCCTGCTGAATAGCTTCGGGAGACAGCCATTCAAAAACTTCTACAATTGTACCATCGTCAGCTTCCATAATTATGGCTTCCCTGTCGGTTACCAGCCCTTCCGCTTTCAGGCGCGGTACGTGGGTTTTGGTCAGTTCCTTTAATGCTTCGGCGTTACCTGGTTTGGGTTTGTAGGCTATTATTACTATGCGTCCCATAATTGATGAGTTGATGAAGCAATTTACAATTTTAAAAACTCTTATAACAATACCGGGTTTGGTTTATAATATATGATAACAGTATTGTAACAATAACCGAACAATATGGCAAAGAAAGTTGCAGACCAGCTGGTAGAGATGCTTGTAAACGCAGGTATAAAGAGGATATATGCGGTAACGGGCGACAGCCTGAATGAGGTAAATGACGCGGTAAGGCGCGAAGGAAGTATTCAATGGATTCACGTGAGGCACGAGGAAGTTGGGGCCTATGCCGCAGGCGCAGAGGCGCAGCTAAACGGATTTGCCTGTTGTGCAGGCAGCAGCGGACCGGGCCATGTACACCTTATAAATGGTTTATATGATGCACACCGATCTGGCGCACCGGTTATTGCCATAGCATCAACCATTGCCAGTTTTGAGTTTGGCACTGGCTATTTCCAGGAAACCAATACCATTAAGTTATTTGAAGATTGCAGTTATTATAACCAGGTTGCCACAACGCCCAAGCAA
Organism: Mucilaginibacter sp. P4_G9; assembly: GCF_056400985.1. Lineage (NCBI taxonomy): Bacteria > Pseudomonadati > Bacteroidota > Sphingobacteriia > Sphingobacteriales > Sphingobacteriaceae > Mucilaginibacter > Mucilaginibacter sp. P4_G9. The sequence continues at coordinate 6,415 of NZ_JBFUKF010000241.1, forward strand.
CTGCCGCGCATGCTGCAAGCCGGGATACAAAGCGCGCTGCACCAAAAGGGCGTTGCTGTAATTGGCCTGCCGGGCGATGTAACGAGCATGGATGCTGTAGAAATAGATTCTGCTATTCAAAACTTTAACCCTATCCCGGTTATCCGCCCGGGTGACGCGGAGTTGCAACAACTGGCCGCCATGTTTAACCAGTTTGATAAGATCACTATATTTTGCGGTATTGGCGCTGCCGATGCGCACGACGAGGTGGTTGCACTATCACAAAGGCTGCATGCAACGGTTGCTTACTCGTTCCGGGCCCAAATGGATATCCAGTATAACAATCCTAACGAAGTTGGCATGACCGGGCTGTTAGGTCTGCCATCGGCATATCATAGTATGCATGAGTCGGACCTGCTGGTTCTTTTGGGTACCGATTTTCCATATACTCCATTTATGCCTGCCGATTGTAAAATTGTGCAGGTTGATACCAGGCCCGAGCRTATCGGTCGCAGGGCTAAGGTTGATGTAGGCTTATGCGGCACCATCAAGGATACATTAACCGCGCTGCTGCCATTGGTAAGGCAAAAAGAAGATGATAGTTTTCTTAAAGCGCAGTTAAAACTTTATGCCGATGTAAAAGATAAAATGAAAACCTATGTTGACTACAGTGGAGAAACCGACAAGATCCATCCGGAGTACGTGGCCAGCATATTGGATAAAATTGCTGCCGATGATGCCATATTTACGGTAGATACGGGTATGTCATGCGTGTGGGGATCGCGTTATATTAACGCAACCGGCAAGCGCAAAATGATTGGATCTTTTAATCATGGTTCTATGGCCAATGCTATGCCGCAGGCTATCGGCGCGGCTTTGGCGCGTCCCGGTCAGCAGGTTATTGCCCTTTGTGGCGATGGTGGTTTGTCTATGCTATTAGGTGATCTGGCAACTATTGTTCAATATAAATTACCTGTCAAGATCATCGTTTTCAACAACCGTTCCCTGGGTATGGTAAAGCTGGAAATGGAAGTAGCCGGCCTGCCCGATTGGCAAACCGATATGTACAACCCCGACTTTGCGCTGGTTGCCCAGGCCATGGGTATCAATGGCGTCAACGTTACTGAACCTGGCCAGGTAAGGCAAGCTATCAGTGAAGCGTTAGCCTTTAACGGCCCGGCATTACTAAATATTTTCACCGATCCTAACGCTTTGGCCATGCCACCCAAAATAGAATTAAAACAAGTGGCAGGTATGGCCGTATCCATGACCAAGCTGATGCTCAACGGGCATATGGATGAGGTGTTGGATACTGTTAAAGCTAATTACAAGCACCTGAAGGATTTGTTGTAGGAGGGAGGAGGTGAAAGGTCAAGGGTGAAAGGCAAAAGATTCTAAAATAGCTAAGAAGAATATGATGACAGTTCTCTTTTTAAGTATTTCTCCCATATTCCTAAAACAACCCAAACTTATCCCTCATCCTATGTCCATCTTCCAACACATAAACCATGGGTACTTCGTGGCCAAGGTCTTTAAAAACCATAATGTCGCGGTATTTCCGGGGGATGAGGTTGTAAAACGCGTACTCGTTATTGGGCGGCGCCAGGTGATCAAGCGGGCCAATTCCTACCGTACCGTTTTGGGGGGCATCGGTGGCATTTTAACATTGACGGTATAGCCGGCACGGCTGCTAAAATGGCATCTTTACTGCCTGCTGTAAGCATGGTTGACACCTCCCCATCATCTTTATGAACAGGAACTTTCGCGCTAACGCCATTTATAGCTAAAAGGCAGATTATGCCAAGTATAGCGATATAAGTTTTTAGAGTGATATAAGGTTTTAGGCTGGTCATGGTTATTTATTTTAGGCTATTAAATAATTCACATAATGAATGTAATTGATAGCCAAGGTATTATCTTTTCGATTCGGGCATCTCCTTTTAGCTTTTATATAAAAGCTGATATTTAATCAATATTACCTGGTATCGATTCGGTAATTTAATGATGCTGAAAGACTGGTACCCGCAGCTGTATTACGCCCGGTAATGAAAGTTCCGCCTGTTAAAAATAACGACAGGTTTTTGGCGAACGCATGCCCGTAACTTACCGATACCTGGTTAAAAGCAAAGTTTTTACTGGTGCTGGGGTTGGCCGATATAATGGGATTTGGGTTAATAAATGAATTACCGCTGGTTGCATAAAAACCGCCAACACTTACCGATACCTGCTCGTGAAAGTTTTTATCCAGCGTTAAACCATAGGTAAGGTTATACCTATCCTGGAAAACAGATTCGCCTCCAAAATACTCGCGCACCGCATTCTCTGCAACAAAATAACTTTGCCTGCCAAACAGGTGACCACTGCCTGCAAAGGCAAGTTTAAGCTCCGATCCGTATTGACTATAACCTAAACCCGGATTGTTTTTGTACGTAGGTATAATGCCTGTAGCTTTTATACTAAAATAGTATTTGTAATTAATATTAGCCAGGTAATATTTAACACCTATTTCAATATCCTGCAGGCCCGAGGTAGTAATAGCATTAGGTATACTATCGGTTTTAAAGTAATTTATGGAGTAAGGCACCAGGGCCGATATTGTAAATTTCCGGCTTATCCCATATTCAGCATACAATGCATAGCTTATAGAATGGAATTGTCCGTTATCTTTAAAAGCTGTTCTATGACTGGTGGAATCAAATTGCTTATTGGCAAAAAAGTAACTTACCGATGGCGATAACACAAACCTGCCCGGCCTTACAGGGAAGCCATCGGCAAAGCTGTTGTTGCGCGCTAATGTTAGCAACATAACAGCGGTAAAAAGGTATTTTAATGCGTTATTATTGAGGGTCATAGTTTTATTCATAGGTATAGGTTAAAATAGGCCAAAGGTATCGCGCATCCAGTTGCCCTCATAATCTTTATATTTCTGGCTTACCTCGTGGCCAAGGTCTTTATAAACCATTACTTTTTTATCGGTATTTAAAGAGTTATAAACTGCATAACCATTGCCGGGCGGTACATACGGATCAAGCAAACCTAAACCCAGCAGGGTGGGGCATTTAACATCGGTAGCAAAGTTTTTGGTATCGTAATACTCCATATTGCGTAAAACCTGGTCGAAAGTCACATCTGGTTTACCCGCAACATATTTTTTGATATCATTCATGGGCCAGTCAACCGTGCCAACAAGGTTGTGTACATCACTTAAAATGGGGTTTTGCGCCGAGCAAATGGTAATCCTGCTATCTAAACCTGCAAGCGCTATGGCCAAATATCCACCCATACTACCACYGGTAGCCATAATCTGGTTGTGCCGTAGCTCCGGGCGCGAGTAAATGAAATCCACAGCACGCACGCAATCCATAATTACACCACGCATCACATATTTATTTTTATCCTCAATATTATAGGAGATAAATGCATCGCGCTCGGTATGGATCACATCGCGGCTGTTGCCTTGTCCGCGGGTATTAAGAGTTATAATAGCCAGGTCGTCATCTTTACCTACAATTGGCTTAAGCACCACCTGGTAGCCCGGCAAACCCAGCAATACCGAGAATTTTTTGCTTTTGTTACTGTTTTTGGGCAGGGTCATCCATCCCCGGATGGTAAGGTTATCCAAAGATTTCATCTCGATAAGGAAAACCCTGCGGTTATCAGTATTTTGCGATGGTTGTTCGGTTACTTTAAACTGGGGTTTTACCTTTGCCAGCTCGGCTTTGGCCGTTTTCCAAAAACTATCAAAATCTGCAGGTTTTGGGTACGCGGACTTAATGTCATCGGCCCTGATACCAAAAGCACGGCGGGTAGTATCGTCATAATCAGATACATTGATCATCATATTTAGTTTATAGAACCCTGTTTTTAGTGATGGGATCTCAAAATTGTAACGCTCTTCGCTTTTCCTGCCAATTTTTACAGGCTTAACGAGAGTTTTAACCTTTACTCCTTTTTCATTGGTAATTGCATATGATATAGTACCGGCCTGCTCGGTATCGTAACTGTTTTTTACGTCAAAGGAAAATGAGGCAGTTGAGCTAAAAATACCTTCTTTATTGTTGATGTTTAATACGGTTGATACAGTTTCCTCATCCTCTTTAGGGGATGTATCGGCTTTAGCAGGCGGAGAAACATGCTGACCCGAGGCATACTGAAAAGAGATTATTGTAAACGCTAAGAGTAAATATTTTTTGAAGTAGGTAGTCATAAATTATTATTATGCAATGATCTTTGCCGACTCATTTTCGGGATTAAACCGTTTATTCCTGATCAGGAAATTTGATCTGCGGATATAATGGTTAAGCGGTTCCTCGATAAGCTTAAACAAAGTGATTGAAATTACATTTAAAACGATAAAAGCATACAGAAGGTTTAAACTATCGTATTCAAAGGGCGAATGCCAATCGACTCCCCACTTATCGTAAAGTTCAAATGTATAATCATTAAGCCAGTTAAAACTATTGTGCAAAAAGGTATATATATAGCCCAGGTGTATTAGGTAAAATATATAAGAGCTTTTGCCAAGCAGTTCCACAAAGGGGTTGGCCAGTATTTTTTTAAGTATGGTAGTTTCGGTAAGTATACCATAAAAGAACAGCGCTATTGATAAAGCCAATAGGTAATTATTGGTAATGATGCCCAAAGGGTTATATAAACCGGCTTCCTGTCCCGCAGGTATGGGCAGAACAGACATGATCCAAACACAGAAGAAGATCATGAAAAAGCCTGCGTAGGTAAGTTTTTTCCGGCTGCTCCCGTCCAGTTTTTGTTTGCGTACAATGAGTGCCAGTTGGATTCCGGCAAAAAATTCAAAACACCTGCCCAAAAAGGTGTACAGCATCATAAACGTAAAATTGCCGAAAAAGCCGTACCAATTTACATGACTGAATATCAATACCAGCACAGCGCCCAGGGCGGTAATAGCGATGGGTTGGATATAAAACCTCTTGTACCTGGCAGCTATAAGAAAGATGAACGGTGCCGAAAAGTAAAAACATTCCTCAACCGTAAGTGACCATCCCTGTGCTATGCCTGTAAATTTAAGCTGATCAAAAAAGCCCCGCAGAAAAACGATGTTCATGAAAAATAGCACAATGGGGTTATGACTGGCGGTAACGGTTTGGTTATTGGTAAAATAAAATGAGATGAAAGCCCCGATGGTTAAAATGGCATACATAGGGTAAATACGGGCTACCCTATTTTTTAAGTATTGTTTAAACCAATCTTTAGTAAGTTTAAAACTATCAAAATAGCGGAAAGCAATTAAAAAGCCCGAAAGCACAAAGAAGATGGTAACCCCTATATGGAACTCATTGAAAAAACGTTGCACAGAGTGAGGAAATTTTTCATCAAAAATATACGCGAAATGCGATATGAATACCAGGTAAGCTGCCATTGCGCGTACACCAGTTAATGCGGGAATGTAGTTTAGTTGCGCTCTTTGTGACAAAATGGATGTAAGTTAAAGATTCCAGTCAAGTTTTTCAGCTATCGGTTTACAAAATTGAGGCCAAAGATGTCTGAATCATTTTCTAAACCCGAATTCACAGAATTAATGAATTAACAGAATTTGCCTGTATATCAGTTATACTCAAAATCATATCAATTGGTTCTAAAAATTCTTTAATTCGTTTAATCCCGGTTTCAGACAGAAAGAGCACTCCCCTGTACCACACCCCTGCTTAATATCCTTTGGTCGATATAGTATTGGATCTCCGACTTTTTTAGCCCCCAATTTGGGGCTATTAGCAGTTCGCGGTCGCTAAGTCCAAACAGGCGCTGGATCACGATATCCGGGCGAACGCGGGGCAGCAATTCACACAAAAAGTCGGCATATTCATCAATGCTGAACACTTTGAAAGGTTCGCGCTTGTATTTAACACCCATTACAGAGCCTTCTACAATATGCAGGTGGTGAAATTTCACAAATTTTATCTGTGGAAAACGGTTGATCTCATCGGCATATTTCAGCATCATTTCATGTGTTTCCCAGGGAAAACCAAAGATAGTGTGCACACAAACATCCAATTTGCTATTTTCAACCAATTTAAGGGCTTTTACTAATTCATCGTGGTTACATCCGCGG
>NZ_JBFUKF010000242.1:0-7552 GCF_056400985.1 Mucilaginibacter sp. P4_G9
CTGTAATAATTAGTTTTTTCCCACTTCACATCCGGATTTGACAAATTGTTTTGAAACTGCGCTGTACCTGATAAGCCATTTGTAACCGATGCAAGTTGGGTTACATAAGTATTGCCCGGTATGCCTTGATTGTTAGTTAGCCCATAACCAAGCCTCAGCTTCAATTCATTTATAGATTTTACGCCTTTTAAAAACGCCTCATTATTAATTTTCCAGGCAAATCCACCCGAATAGGTAGTACCCCAACGATTGTTGGTGGGAAAATTTGAAGAACCATCGCTCCTTATATTCCCGGTGAGCAGGTATCTGTCATCCCATGAAAAATTGATACGGCCGAAATAAGATTCCCGTGCAGAGCCGCCGGTAGGGTTTGATTGTGAATTATCGCCGGAATTTTTGGCCGTGCTGGCATCCCCCGCATTAATCGCCTGCACATTGTTTGAAGGAAAATTCCTTCGGTCACCGCTAACATTTTCAAAAGTGCTCTCCTGCGATTCATGCCCTGCTAAAGCATCAATATGAAATTTTTTGAAATTATGGTTATAAGTTAAAAAATTGCGTATTACAATATAAAAATTTTGGCCGGCGGCAGAGGAACCGTAGTTAGGGCTGGGGGTGCCTTTACCAAAGCTATAAGTTGGTGAAAACCTATCTTCCGTATTAAAATCGAAATTACCGGATAGTTCATTTCGCAGCGACAGGTCTTTGGTAAATTGTATTTCGGCATATACGTTGCCAAATATCTGATTCCTCTTTTTCAGGTCTTTTACAATTTTTGCCAATGCCACCGGGTTGGCAACAGGTTGTACCCAACCGTTGGGGTCGGTAACACCACCAAAGGAACCATCACCGTTTGTTACCGGAACATCGGGGGTAATGCTTAGCGCGGTGCCGATTACATTACTGGCGGTTGAATTTACATTTTCATTAATATGCGCCAATTGAAGGCTGGTCCCTATTTTTAACCAATCAGTGGTTTTGTTATCTAAATTCAGCCTTACGGAGTATCTTTTAAAATTAGACCCAAGGGCTATCCCGTCCTGGTTAAAATACGAGGTTGATAGTAAATATTGGGTCCTGGCATCCCCGCCGTTTACAGTAATTGTGTGGCTCATCATCGGGGCCTTCCGGAATAATTCTTTTTGCCAGTCGGTACCTTTACCTAAATATTGAGGATTGGCAAATTCGGGCCTGGCATCAAAGCCCCAGGCAACGGCCCGGGCATTAATAAAAGTAGCAAATTGTTGCAAATCTACCGTAGGGAGCCGCTTGAGTATTTCCTGGTAACCGGTATAGAAATCATAACTTATCTGCGGTGGTCCGGCTTTGCCCCTTTTTGTAGTAACAACAACTACGCCATTGGTTGCCTGCGAACCGTATATGGCTGTTGCCGAAGCATCTTTCAATACATCTATTGATTCAATTTCGGCAGGATTGATGGCATTTAACGGATTTGAACCGTTACCTGGGTCGGAAACCGGTGGAATAATAATACCATCTATTACGTACAGTGGCGAATTAGAGCCGGTTATTGACGACACGCCACGTATTTGAATAGATACCCCGCCACCAGGCTGGCCCGACACTTGCTGCACCACAACCCCGGCAACTTTACCCTGCAGGGCCTGGTCAAAAGTAGTTGGCTGCGTTTGGCGCAAATTGGCTCCTGATATTGAACTGATAGAGCCCGTTACATCTGGCCTCCGCGCTTTACCATAACCAATAACAACAACCTCGTTCAAATTGCTGGATGTTGAATTCAGCCTGACATTAATTGCGCCGGCCTGTTTAACAGTTATTTCCTGTTGAGCATAACCTAAAAAGTTAAAAACAAGCACTTTGCCTGGCTCAGCGGCTATGGCATAACTACCATCAATGCTGGAGATAGTGCCCAGGCCTGTCCCTTTAATCTTAATGCTTACGCCTGGTATCGGCTGGCCATCTTCGGCACCTGTTATTTTGCCCGTAATATTTACGGTTTGTGCATGGGCAGATATATAAAGAAATATACCCGCGATGATTAATGAAATCTGATATTTCACTCTCTTTTGTAAATTTTTATCCATCTTTTAAAAGGATTTTAAGGTTTGATAATTGGTACATTGTTTTTGGTTAGTGCTTAATTGGTTTTTCTTCATTCATAATTGTTTTGTTATCATATTTTTTAAATATCCGGATACCCGGCAACAACCATTTGAAACTATTTACTGTTCAGTTTTTGCCGTTGAAAGCTTACCGGAACGATAAATTGGTTTGTTTATTTGGCTATTGGTTAACTTCTCGGCATTATTTTCCTCCCATATTTATATGTTAAATTGAATTTATTACCTGCGTGCAATGGTCGAATGGCACCCTAACAGCATCAGATTAAATAAGATAATTTATGTAAAAAGCCCGTTACTGTTGCAGGCAGCCTATGCCGCTCAATTGTATATGCGGTATTAATGATGGCCGCCGAACTGTTTTTGGTAACTGCCCRGCAGGCAAATAACAGGCGCTAATAAGTACACGTTTTGGCATAATGCTTAGTTTAATCAGGTTACTATTAAAATTGGTTATGTGCCTGCACCGTTACCGGATGACAGGCCTGCGGCAGTTATATTGAATTTATGCCGTTTTGTATAGGTTAAAATTACAATGGGTAACGCAATCGATTGTTCAAAAATAGGGGCACAAATGTTAAATCATATCAACATCCTGATTTTCAGATATTTAAAGTATAAACCATTGATTTAACGGCACAAAAGAATAAAAATACCACTGGGAAGGTTAACAAAATGGGCCAAAAGAAAGGTGAAATCCAGGGCTATGCGCCGCGATTATCAGGCTTTATCAGCCTGTTGTTTGCTTTTTTGCTGATATGCCGATGGAAGGCAATTGAATTCGGCTTTAAAAGATCGGACAAAATACTTCTGGCTTTTAAAGCCTACCTTGTATGATATCTGGGATATGGTTAGCTGCGAATTCTCAAGCAATTGAGCGGCACGCTTTAAACGGATAGACCTGACAAGTTCTACCGGAGACTTTCCGGTTAAGGTGAGGGCCCTTTTATATAGTGTAACGCGGCTCACACATAATTCGCTACTGAGTTCTTCTACTGAGAAATCGGCATTATCAATATTTTTTTCGATAATCAGTAAGGTTTTTTTAATAAAAGCCTCGTCGAACGACTCGGGCGCAACATCTGTTGGCTTGACATCAAGCTGCTTTTGATATGTTTTGCGCATATCCTGCTGTATGGCCAGTATGTTTTTCAGTTTGGATAGCAGGATCTCGAAGTTGAAAGGTTTGGTGAGGTAATCATTGGCGCCCGTTTCAAGGCCCTTTAACTGTTGCTCCTCGCCGGTTATGGCGGTAAGTAATACAACTGGTATGTGCGATGTCCGTTTATCGTTACGTATTTTACGGCAAAGGTCTATCCCATTCATTTCGGGCATAGTTATATCGCTAACTACCAGATTTGGGTGCAGGGCCAGGGTTTTTTGCCAGCCTTCCTTGCCGTTTGCGGCCTCAATAATATGAAAGATATCGTTTAAGTTGTCTTTTAAATAAAAGCGGAAGTCTTCATTATCTTCAACCAGCAAAACGGTCAGTTTTTTAGCCGCGGCAACATCCCCGGGTTGTTGTAAAGCCTGTTCGCCCGAAAGCTCGGGCAGGCTAAGCCCGTCGTCGGTCCATTGTTCTTCGGTCTCGGCCGTTATGTGCACAGGCAGTAAAATGGAAAAATAACTTCCCTGCCCGGGTTCACTTTCCACAGATATTTCGCCATTATGCAGCTTTACAAATTCCTTTGTTATTGACAGGCCAATACCGCTACCCTGGTTAACCATAGATCCGGGAATATCGTTTTGAAAAAAACGTTCAAAAATTTTATCCTTTTTATCCGCGGGAATTCCTATACCCGTATCAATAACCTTTATTTCGAGCATTTGCTGCCCGGATATTTGTTTGGTTGATAATAATACGCTCACATGCCCGCCTTCGGGTGTAAATTTAAATGCATTGGAAAGCAGGTTAAATATGATCCGTTCTATTTTATCGTGGTCAAAATTGATCTCCAGGTTTTCAATTTCCGAGTCGAACACAAATCCGATTTGTTTTTTTTCGGCGATATCCGAGAAGGAATAAGACATTTCCTTAATAAAGCTCACAATATCGCCGCTCCGGGCATGTAACCTGAGTTCCTGCACTTCCATCTTCCGAAAATCAAGCAACTGGTTTACAAGGTTTAACAACCTTTTTGCATTTCGCCTTATCATATTCAATTGCTCGCCCCGCTCTTTATCGGCATCAATAAGCATTTTATCAACCGGGGCCATAATTAATGATAATGGCGTTCTGAACTCATGGCTTACATTGGTTAAAAATTTAGTTTTTAACTGATCAAGCTCCTGCATACGCTTAACCTCCTGCCGCTCCTGTTCAATTAACAACTTTGCTTCCTGCTTTTCTTTCTCTGCTATAAATTGCTTTCTTATTTTTTGTATTCCGCGCCGGCGGATAAAAAAAAGCGTCCCGGTTATCAGCAACACGTAAATGACATTAGCTAAGGTAGATTTCCAGAAGGGGGGCAATACCTTAATTTTTAATTTTATATAGATGGGTTTCCATTTCCCCTCCTGGCCAATAGCCCTTACCCTAAAAGTATAGTCGCCTCCATCAAGGTTGGTGTAGGTAGCTTTCCGGGTAGCATTGCTTGCAGTAAGCCACCCTTTATCGAAACCTTCCATCATATACTGGTGCGTTATTTTATTAGGGTTAAAGAAATTCAAGGCGGCAAATTCAATGGTAAACACATTTTCACTGTGATTCAGCGTTATCTCCTGTGTGGCCGAAATTGCTTTTGATAATACGACATGACCGTCAACTTCTTCATTGGCTGCTACGGTTTTGTTGAATAATTGGAAGCCGGTGAAAATTAACTTAGGCTCATCGATATTCGGATGTATACTTAGTGGGTCGAAAATATTGAAGCCGTGCGAGCCACCAAATATCAATTCCCCTTTATTGGTTTTCAAAGCTCCATTTACACTGAACTCCCTGCCCTGCAGGCCATCAGTTTCATCAAAGCGTTCAAATTGAAACTTATAGGTGCCGTTGCCGGGTGTCAACGTTATCCGCCCCAGCCCGTTTGATGAACTTAACCACATGGCCCCCGTGCCATCTTCCAATATATTCAAAACCTGGTTGTCGGGCAATCCGTCCTTTTTCGTCAGCGAGACAAAACGATTAGTTTCGGGGTTCAATATGCTTAGTCCGTCCCTTGTCGCTATCCACATCAGGCCGCGGCTGTCCTGCGTGATATTATTGATGTCATCACTGATCACACTGTTAGGGTCGTTTTTCTTATTATTATAATGTATAACGCGACGTCCATTTTTTAATATTTTATCTATACCAAAATACCCACCTACCCAAATGTTTCCCCGTTTGTCTTCAAATAAAGCGGCTGTATACGGGCACCTGATATCCGTTTGCTTAAAGGGAGGCGAAAATATTTTTTTGTCTCTGTCAAATATTTGCAAACCCGCCGCAAAAGTGCCTATCCATAACCGGTTCGACGAATCTTCCAGGATATTCCATATCCGGTCATCAGCAATGCTCGTGGGCACCTTGTCATTATGTTTGTAGTGAATAAATTTTTTCCCGTCAAAATGGTCCAACCCTCCGAAATAAGTGCCTATCCATAGCTGCTGATCATGGTCGATACATAAACTGACAATAATATCACTGCTGAGGCTATTGGGGTTTCCCGGATCGTGCTTATACTGGGTAAACTTGCCTGTTTTGCGATCAAAATAACTTAAACCGCCCCCATTGGTCCCAATCCATAAATTACCTTTTTTATCCTCAGCAAATTTATTAACATCTTCAAAACTAAGACTCCGGGGATCTGAGGCAAAGTGCCTGTATAACGGGAACCTGATAATATTTTTATGATAATAACTTACCCCCTCTCTAAGCGTACTGGCCCACATAATGCCTTTGTTGTCTTTGTAAAGCGATACGGTGTTTTGTCCCAATGATTTTGGATCATCTTCCCTGTTCAGTAAATAAGTAATTCTGCCGTTTTTTTTATCCAATAAGTTTATTCCGCCATGATCGGTGGAGATCCACATAAGGCCGTCGTCGGCCTGAATAATATTAGTGATGATGTTCGACGTAAGTGGTGTCTCCGCCGATTCTTTTGAAATCTGCCGGAACCGTCCCGTCCGGGGGCTGTAATAATAGGCATGGGAGTCTATATTCGGGTTATACACCCAGAGATCGCCTTCACTGTCAATAGTTATCGAGTAGTTCCTGCCCTTATTATTAGCAGCTTTTTTAAAAATATCAGTCTGGTACGTAATTGCATTGCGTTTTACATCATATAGCTCTACTACGCCGTCGTCATAAGCAAGCCATATGTTGCCGCTTGTATCCTGCACAATGTCTGTAACAAAACTTGAATATAATGATGGGTTGGAACTACGGTGATGATAATAACGCGTGGTAGTTTTTTTTAGTTCATTATACCTGTAGAGGCCCGAATCAGGACACAAAAACCAGAAGTCGCCTTTGCCGTTGTGGAGTATTTTGGAAACGAACGGATACCCGGGAAGTTTGATAGCATAGAGCACTGACGACGCGTCATTGTTAAACTGCTCCGTTTCAGGGTCATAAAAGGAATATCCGGCCCGCGTTGTTATCCATAATTTTTTGTCGGGCCCTTCACAAATATTAGTTATAAAATCGTCCTTTATGGTGTTTTTATTATTTACGTCGTGCTTGAATACTTTAAAAGTATAACCGTCATAACGGTTAAGGCCCGATGCTGTACCGAACCACATGAAGCCTTTGGGATCTTTAAATATGCAATTAACCTGGTTGTGAGATAGTCCGTTGCTTATATTTAGTCGCGAAAATTGGTATTGGCTATTTTGCGCAAAATTGTTCGTGTAAGCAAAAAACAATGCTGAAACGACAATATAAAGTTTTAAACGCATCGAGATATGATTGAATCCTTCGAAATCAGGAACCTGGCCCTTTGGTAAGCGGGTATACTAAGATAGCATAAAAATAAGATAAACCCGTAATTAATATTGTAAAAGTCTCAATTGCTGTACCTGATCAACGGAATATAAATAACTCCATTCTGAAGCTAATGACTTTGCCCATGCTATGTGTATGAGCCATGCCCGAATCCTCCGTAAAATAAAAGCTGTTACATGTCAGTTAGGAAATCTATCCGGATTATCCGGTTAAAAAGCGGCGGAACCGCTCGTAGTTAGTGATCATAATATCCCAGAGATCGCTTATGAGTTAAATTTAGTTCCGGAACCTATTTATCCCGATGCTCAGCTTCAATGGCTATTTATGTTTAGGTGTTCTGAGACATCCAACTATGTTTATTGAAACGATCAACACTCATTTTCTATACCATTTTATCTTTATCAATTTTATCTCAGCTAAGGCAGCTATTTATACAAAACCCTTACAGACTCCATGTTTTTTTGAGAATTTAACATTGAGCGCCCTATTTTCTAACTTTTGTGCCCCATCATTCAATTAT
>NZ_JBFUKF010000243.1:0-7460 GCF_056400985.1 Mucilaginibacter sp. P4_G9
GGCCAGGTACACCCTCCAATAAACAATGCCCCCCGGCTAAAAAAGCAACCAGCAGCTCATCCAATATGGCATCCTGCCCTACAATTACCTTTTGTATCTCGCTTTTTAACTGCGGTAGCCTGGCAAGCAGAGCTTTTATATTATTTTCGGTCAGTTCCAACTTTTAATACGTATTAAAGTACTGTCACAATATATTACCCTTTTGAGTAATTACCATTATTTTTTATTAAAAATTAAATAAAGTATCTAAAACTTTACAAGCTAAGCAAACAAAAGTGATTTCAGCATAAAATATTGTACTACTTTTAAGCTTTTTAAGCAAAATGGCATTCAGCGGAAAATTTACGTTTACCAGGTTAAGTTACCATTCCGGCGATTGGGATACCGATCAGCGCATGCCATCAAACCTGCTTAACTCTTTGCTGGAGTATACTACCGTGCCCATCGAACAGCAGGAAAAAGTAATCCCACTAAGCAGCGATGATATATTTCAATACCCGTTTTGCTATTTAAGCGGGCATAAACTGGTACAGTTTGATACTAAGGAAAGGGCCAACTTTAAAAAATATGCAGAGAACGGCGGTTTCATATTTGTTGATGATTGCAACCATGATATTGATGGGCTATTTGCCAAATCATTCGAGGCGCAAATGACAGTCCTCTTCGGTCCGGCAGCACTGAAAAAGATCCCCAATAACCATAAAATATATCACTCCTTCTTTTCTTTTGATAAAGGACCGCCTACAACCAGCTTTGAGCTTAACGGCTGGGGCGATGATCTTGTACACGATTACCTTAAAGCCATTGAAATTAACGGCCGTATAGCCGTTTTATACAGCAGTAAAGATTATGGCTGCGAATGGGATTATGATTTCAGGAACAAACGCTTCCTGGCAGAAGATAATACCAAATTCGGGGTGAATATTATAATGTATGCGCTGAATTATTGATACTTATAACCTGCTAAAATTGATGTTGTAAGGAAAATTGGCCGGTAATTACCCACTTATTATTTTGAGCCGCAGATGTAATAAATAAATTATATTTTTTATCCTGCATAAAATTCAAACTTGACTCATTATATTTAGGACTTAATACTGACTGACCTTGAAAAGAAAAGATTTCCTATACCTCACCGGAATGGGCATTAGTGCATCCATGCTTAGCAGGATCCCCGTTTTCGGTTCACCCGTTTTACCCGGACAGGATCTGAGCCCGGTAGACGTGGCATTGAAAAAACGAATGGCTGATGTGGCATTAAATGCAGCCCGATCTAAGGGCGCAACTTATACCGATGTACGCATAGGCCGGTACTTTAACCAGTTTGTAGTTACCCGCGAAAACAAAGTAGAAAATATAGTTGATACCCAATCATACGGAATGGGGATTCGCGTTATTGCCAACGGTTGCTGGGGCTTTGCCGCTACAGACAAGCTGGATAATGACAGCATAGCCAAAGCTACCGAGCTTGCTGTAGCTATAGCTAAGGAGAATGCCCGCATCCAAACAGACCCGGTGCAATTGATAGCCCAAAAAGGCCAGGGAGAAGTAAGCTGGAAAACACCAATAGAACGCAATGCTTTTGAGGTGCCCATGAAGGAGAAAACCGACCTGCTACTTTCTGTAAATGACGCAGCCATGAAAGGCGGCGCCAATTATGTAAACTCCATACTATTTTTGGTTAATGAGCAAAAATACTTTGCCTCTACAGATGGTTCCTACATCGATCAGGATATCCACAGGATTTGGCCCACTTTCGCGGTTACCAAAATAGATTCAAAAACTGGAAAGTTTGAAACCCGCCAGGCGCTAAGTGCACCGCGCGGTATGGGGTATGAGTATTTGATCCCCCGCGAGAGCGATAAGATAAAAGGCGTAACAACATTATACCGTGATCGCTATGATATGATTGAGGATGCACGGGCTGCTGCTACCCAGGCAGAGCAGAAATTGAAAGCAAAATCGGTTGAAGCCGGTAAGTATGATCTGGTGCTTGACCCAAGTCACTTATGGTTAACTATCCACGAATCTGTTGGTCACCCTACCGAGCTCGACCGCGTTTTAGGTTACGAGGCCAACTTTGCAGGTACAAGTTTTCTCACTTTAGATAAATGGCAATCGGGCAAGTTCAATTTCGGCAGTAAAAATGTAAATATTGTTGCCGATAAAACACAACCGGGCTCATTGGGAGCTGTTGGTTATGATGATGAAGGTGTTGAGGCCAAAAAATGGGATGTGATCAAAGATGGCGTCCTTGTTAACTACCAGGCCATTCGCGACCAGGCGCATATTATCGGGTTAAAAGAATCGCAGGGATGCTGCTACTCCCAAAGCTGGCAGGATGTACAGTTTCAGCGTATGCCCAATATCTCTTTGCAGCCGGGTAAAACCCCAATGGGTTTAAATGATATGATCAAAAATGTAGAAAAAGGTATTTATATCATCGGCGACAGCTCTTTCTCCATTGATCAGCAGCGCTACAACTTCCAGTTTAGCGGCCAGCTTTATTTCGAGATTAAGAACGGTAAAATAGCAGGCATGTTGAATGATGTAGCCTATCAATCAAACACGCAGGAGTTCTGGAATTCATGTGCGGCGGTTTGCGATCAGAAAGATTACCGTTTAGGCGGATCTTTCTTTGATGGCAAGGGCCAGCCTATGCAGGCCAGCGCCGTATCTCATGGTTCATCAACTGCCCTGTTCAAAGGGGTTAACGTTATTAACACAGCAAGAAAAATTTAAAATACTATGGCCATATTAAGTGAAGATGAATGCCGCGCAATATTAAAAAAAGCGCTCAGCTACTCTAAAGCCAATGAATGTGAAATTAATTTTGGCGGATCAGACTCCGGCAATATAAGATATGCCCGCAATACCGTTTCTACCAGCGGTGCCCTTAGCCAAACCAATATGGTTATCTCATCGGCATTTGGTAAAAAACTGGGGGTGGTTACCACTAATGAATATGATGATGCCTCGGTTGAAAAAGCCGTACGCCTGTCAGAAGAACTGGCACAGCTGGCACCTGAAAACCCCGAGTTTGTATCCTTTTTAGGGCCGCAAACTTATGCGCCACGTTCAAAAACCTTTGTGCCCGAAACAGCTGCCGTTACCCCGGCTCAACGTACAGATATGATTGATGCGAGCCTGAAAATAGCCAAAGACAATAAATTGATAGCTGCCGGTTTTTTACAGAACAGTGCAGGCTTTAATGCTATGATGAATTCGCATGGGCTTTTTGCCTACAATACATCAACTGATATCAATTTCTCGGTGACGCTACGTTCTGAGGATGGTACCGGTTCGGGCTACTCAACCAAAGGATATAATGATGTAAGTAAACTCGATACTTTGGCATCCACCAAAATAGCAGCTCAAAAAGCTGCAGGTTCAAAAGGCGCCAAGGCTATTGAACCGGGTAAATATACAGTGATACTGGAGCCTGCCGCGGGCATAGTATTGCTTGAGCAATTATACGGCGGCCTGGATGCCCGCAGTGCCGATGAAGGCCGAAGCTTTTTAAGCAAACCAGGTGGCAAAACAAAGCTTGGCGAAAAAATGGTTGATGAAAGGGTGAATATCTATTCAGATCCATCTCACCCCGATCTGCCTACCAGCAGCTGGACCGGCGATGGGAGGCCGCAGGAGAAGATCACCTGGATAGAGAAAGGTGTTGTTAAAAACCTGAATTACTCCCGCTACTGGGCTCAAAAACAGGGCGTAAAAGCAACCCCATCGCCTGATAGCATCATTATGGATGGCGGCAGTGCTACGCTGGAGGAATTAATTAAAGGAACCGAAAAAGGAATATTGGTAACCCGGTTATGGTATATCCGCCCGGTTGACCCGCAAACCTTGCTGTATACCGGCCTTACCCGCGATGGTACTTTTTATATCGAGAATGGCCAGATCAAATTCGCGATAAAAAACCTGAGGTTTAACGAAAGCCCGGTTATTATGCTGAATAACCTGGATGCATTGGGAAAACCGGAGCGTACAGTAAGCGGGGAATCAACCCAAAACGCAATGATACCACCAATGCGAATCCGTGACTTTACTTTTACTTCGCTATCCGATGCGGTTTAAATAATTTCTTAATAAACAACAAAAGCCCGGATTTTAAAGTTCGGGCTTTTGTTGTTTAATTTACTTTGCCATCTTTTATATAAAGCACAATAGCTTTAATCAATTTCAGCTTTTTAATCAAACATAATTTTCTATTAAAATTTAATGAGAAGAAAAGACGACATTCTTTGGAAAGGGATACTTGAAGATGTTTTTGACGATTTTTTGCGGTTTGTAAATCCCGATGCCGATACCGTATTTGATCTTGACCGGGGTTTTGAATTCCTGGATAAAGAATTGGAGCAGGTCTTCCCTCCAGAAAATGATGAGTATTCGCCAAGAGTTATTGATAAGTTGGTTAAAGTATTTACCAAAACAGGCAAAGAGGAATGGATTTTGGTACATGTGGAAGTGCAGGCCCAATATCAAAAAGATTTTGCCAGTCGCATGTACACCTATTTTTACAGGATACTGGATAAATATCAAAAACCCATAGTAGCTTACGCCATATTTACCGAAGCCAGTGCAAAAGAACGGCCGGATCATTTTGCGATAGACTTTATGGGTACCAGTTTGCGTTATACGTTTAATACCTACAAAATAACCAGCCAAAGCGATGAAGCGTTACAAGCAAGCGACAACCCGTTTGCGTTGGTTGTGCTTACAGCAAAGGCCGCGCTTACCGGTAAAGACGTAAAAAACAGCATGGAACGTGATGTGTTGCTATTGAACTTAAAACTTAACCTCACCAGGTTATTGTTGGCCAAGAAGATAGCGAAGGAAAAAATAAGGGTGTTGATGAATTTTTTAAGGTATTATATACGCTTTGAAAATCAGGAGATAAACACTAAATTTGAACAACAGGTAGAAATTTTAACAGAAAGGAGCACCACCATGGGTATAGAAGAACTTTTATTAGACAGAGCTGAAAAAAAAGGCGAGAAAAAAGGCGAGAAGAAAGGTGAGAAAAAAACCAAGAAAGATATTGCCCGCGAGATGAAAAAGGATGGTTTTCCCGTTGCACAGATCGAAAAATTCACCCGGCTTTCGGCAGAGGAAATAGAAAAGCTTTAAGCAGCTTAAACATTAAGCTACTACTATCCTCCCGCCCAAGGGAACCCATTAGTTGTACATAGTGCATGTACATATTTCATTTAACTTCTGTTTAGCTTAACAGAAATACCCGCAGCCCGTAGCCAAAATATTAGAAAATAGCTTAAACCCGCGGCACTTTTATTATAAGCCGAAGGATGTTAATTCCGGCCGGAATTTGATGCAGTAACACACCCATCCTGTAAACTTTCGCACCAACTCATAACCTGGTCAATTTACCCTACCAAAACCTTACATAAATTGCTGATAAGAATAACAGGATCACTGCGATAAGTACTACCGATGATGCCTTCAGTTTAAACATACTTTTATCAACCTGGATAGCTTTTGCACTTACCATTGGCCCGGCTAAGCTTGTTGCAACCATMACGATGAATGTGGTAAGGAACGACCAGCTGAGTGATATGAAAAAAGGTATTTCAAATTGGCCCGATGCATTTTGAAATGCCGTGTAAAGCCAGGTCTCGGGCCCGAAAACTTTAACGGCAAACTGGTTAAAAAATACAGATGCTGCAAAGCCGGTTAATATGCCCACAATGGCGGCTTCCCCTGTTGTACGTTTCCAGAACATACCTAACAGAAATGTGGCTAAAACCCCGGGACTTACAAAGCTGGAATATTTTTGAACAAAAGTATAGCCCCCTTCACCGCTGATACCCAGCATATCATTCCAGGTAAAGGCAACGGCTACAACCAAACTCACAACTATAGCAAGCCTGCCTACCCAAACCATATTGCGCTCGGTGGCTTTGGTGCTCATGTAGTTTTTATAAACATCGAGCGTAAAAATGGTGGCAATACTGTTTACCTTACCGGCTATAGAAGCTACAATGGCAGCCGTTAATACCGCCAACGACAAACCCTTCAGTCCCGAAGGTAAAAAGGATAGTATAGCCGAATAAGCGCCATCCTTGCTACCATTGATCAGCATTGGTAAATGACCATGCTTGTATAAAACAAAGGCAACTATACCCGGCAGCATCACAATAACCGGCATCAGTATCTTGAGCAAACTGGCAAACAGGATACCTGTACGGGCAGTATGCAGGTTTGCACCCAGGGCACGCTGCGTGATATATTGGTTACATCCCCAGTAATTAAGGTTGCTGATCCATTGCCCGCCGGCATACATCGCAAAACCTGGCAGGATCAAATATTTACTTACAGTTTCTATTGATGAACCATGTGCAGGTTTTTTGAAAATAAGATGGAAATGATCGGGAGAATCTTTCAGGATTAGTTTTAAACCGGTAAGCGCGTTTTGCCCGAAACCAAATTTATCGCTCACAATAGTAAGTGAAAGGTAAGTAATAGCAAGCCCGCCGATGATGAGCACAGCAACCTGTACAACATCGGTATAGCCCACCACCTGCATTCCCCCCAGGGCAATAACCACACCAAATATGGCTAACCCGATCATAATTTCATGCAGGTACTGCCCGCCCAGCAAACTGTTAATTGCCAGGGCACCTAAGTACAAAATAGCGGTAAGGTTAACAAAAACGTATAAGAACAACCAGAATATCGACATTACCAAAGCCACACCGCTGTTATACCTGTCTTTAAGAAATTGCGGCATAGTGTATATTTTATTTTTGAGATACACCGGCATAAAAAACACCGCTACAATGATAAGCGCGGCGGCCCCTACCCATTCGTAAACAGCTACCGCTATCCCGGCAAAAAAACCGTCGCCGCTCATCCCTATAAATTGTTCGGCAGAGATGTTGGATGCGATGATAGATGCACCAATGGCCCACCAGGTAAGGGTACCTTCGGCCAGGAAAAAGCTGTGCGAACTGGAATTGGTTTCGTTTTTTTTGCTGCGGTAAACCAGGTACCCGTAAACCGATACCAATATAAAATACACAAAGAATACGATAAGATCGCCTATGGAAATGTGATTCAGCATGTTTGTTGTTTGCAACCGGGATTTAGGTTAGGCCCGGTTGATTTTTCAAATCTATAAAATAAAACGGATTGGCAATATTTTGTATCGCATTAAATGTCAGCAATACAGCTCTATATGTTTCAAGACAACGAAACACCTGAAACATCTACATGTAAAAATAAACAAACCGTCATTGCAAAGCACGAAGCAAATAGTCCCATCCAACCCTCCCCGGAAGGGAGAGATTAAAAAAAAACGAAGGTCAAAAAGTCTCCCCGCCAACCGGCGGGGGGACATTTAGAGGGGCTAGTTGCTTCAGCTACTTAAAACTTCAACGTTGACGGCAGATATTTGGCCACCAGGTCTTCGTAATAAGGACGCAGTTCGGTCC
>NZ_JBFUKF010000244.1:0-7438 GCF_056400985.1 Mucilaginibacter sp. P4_G9
CAATATAGCTACATACATAATTACTAACATTAATTTGGAAATAACCGCAACCAGGAACGACATATTTCACAATAACAGCATTTGGTTGTTTATTATACCAGCATTTATTTTTGGCATGGCATTAAAACATGCCAATGCGGGTAAAAATGTTGTCGAAGAAAAAGGCAGCATAATTCTATTACTGTTGATCAGCCTTTTATATGGTTATGGCTTCTTAATACAGGTCGACTGCCTGTTTGATCGTTCAACAGAACAGATCTATCACGCAACCGTTATAGACCATTATATCAATCACAATAAAGGCACTCATCCCTATATAAAGATAGATCAGTGGGGGCCGCAAACACAAACAAAAGAGATTCAGGTTTCTATGAGTTTTTACGATCAGTCACCAATTGGTTCAGCTGTTACCATTCATTTAAAAAAAGGGTTGCTCAATATTCCCTGGTACTTTATATCTGAATAAACTTAGCTTACATAAATCATGATTGTCGGATTTGTTTGAAACCAATGCGATCTTTCCATTACTAAAAATATTAACTTAAATTTGCTAATATTTTTATCAAAATGAGTGCTGATATTATAATGATCGCTTCAGTAGTTATCCTGTTGATTACTGTTTTATTGTTCATCAAAAAACCAAAGACTGTTGAATTAATTTCGGCCGCGGAACTGAATAAACTCCGTACCGAGAGTGACCAGCTTAAAATTGCCTTAGCCAAAGCCGAGGAAAAAGCCAGCGGCTTAGCCAACGAAAAGGAAAACATCACCCAGTTTTTAAAAGAAGATAAGGACCGCATCCTGGATGAACTTTTTCAGGAACGAGCCCTGCTTGCACAAGCCAATCAATCGCTGGAGAGCGCCCGGGCCTACTATAAATCGCAACAGGAAAAAGTTCAGGAGCAAAAGGTGGAAATTGAGCAGATCCGCGTGCAGTTTCAGCGCGAGTTTGAGAATGTGGCCGAAAAACTGCTCAAAGAAAAATCAAAGGAATTTATTGATGTAAACCGTACCAACCTGGATCTGATCCTTAATCCGCTCAAAGAAAACCTGAAGGCCTTTGAGGATAAGGTAGAGAAGGTTTACAACATGGAAGCCGCCGAGCGCAATACGCTTAAAGGCGTAATTACCCAACTGATGGACCTCAACAAACAAATTAGCGATGAGGCGCAGAATTTAACAAAAGCCCTTAAGGGTGATAACAAAAAACAAGGCAACTGGGGCGAGGTAATATTGGAGCGGGTATTGGAGCGTTCGGGACTGGTTAAAGACCAGGAGTACCGTATCCAGGCGGCTATGCAGGCTAATGATGGCACACGTTACCAGCCGGATGTAATTATTGATCTGCCGGATGAAAAGCACCTGGTTATCGATTCAAAAGTATCCCTCATTGCCTATGAACGCCTCGTTAATGCCGATACCGAGGAAGACAGGAAGCTTTTTGCCAAAGCTCATGTAGAATCTATCCGGGGACATATCAATGGATTATCTGCCAAAAAATATCATGATCTCTATAAAATAAATTCCCCGGATTTTGTATTGCTTTTTGTGCCGATAGAATCATCCTTCAGCATAGCCGTACAACTGGATGGCGAGTTGTTCAACTACGCCTGGGATAAAAAGGTTGTGATAGTAAGTCCGTCAACATTACTGGCCACCCTGCGTACCATCGCCAGTATGTGGAAACAGGAGCGTCAGAACCGGAATGTGCTTGAAATTGCCCGCTTAAGCGGTGATATGTATGATAAGTTTGTAGGTTTCCTGGGCGACATGGACAGTATTGGCAGAAACATAAACCAAACACAAACGGCTTACAACAGCGCCGTAAACAAGCTATCGGATGGCAGGGGGAATTTGACAACCACTGCCGAAAAGATCAAAAAGTTAGGTGCTAAAGCTGATAAGCAAATTGATAGTAAATTTTTGGGAGAGGAGTAGGCCTCCGGGGTTAATTTACTTTAGTTCTCACCCTGCCAAACCACCCTTTTGCTTGTGTAGAAAACAATAACCCCATTGCTATAAGCTCAAGCAACACTTCCAAAATAAACAACCCGGTTAAAAATATTGGTGTTTTAAAAAAAACAGCGGGTTGAACGGCCCCGGCAGGTGCTATTGCCGGATGGGTAATATTTGCAACAAGGGCATAGGAGTTTAATAATATCAGGATAAGCATTACTATCCTTGCCCATTTGCGGCCCTCGCCGGTCATAAAAATGAAGTAAAAAAGAAAGCCGAACAGGAATATAAAAGCAGCCAGGTTAATGCCATCAAGCAAATTGCTGATCATTTGCAGCAGCAACRCAAAATACAGCATAAATGTGCCAGCAATCACCTGGTTTGGCACCGTCCCTTCAGGGTGTTTATTCAAATAAAACCAGCCAAAAAACCTGCTTAGCATTTATTCCGATTTTTTAAATGCATTCCATCCCTGGGCCTTCAATGGGTGTGAGTTGCCAGCTTTCGTGACGAGATTACAGCCCGCTGAAGCCTCGGTGATATGGCCGATGATGGTTATGTCCATTTTGAACTTGATCTTGTCGTAGTCGGCTTGCTTAACGGTAAATAGAAGCTCGTAGTCCTCTCCGCCACTCAGCGCGCACACGGTCGGGTCAAGGTTAAATTCGCGGGCAGTTTCAAAGGTCATTGGGTCTAAAGGAATCTTTTCTTCGTATATGTTGCAGCCCTTTGCGCTTTGCTTGCAGATGTGCATAATTTCGGATGCCAAACCGTCTGATACATCTATCATTGAAGTAGGTTTTACATCAATACTTTTCAATAGTTCAACTATATCCCTGCGCGCTTCGGGTTTAAGCTGGCGTTCAACAATATAATCTTTCCCCTCCAGGTCGGGCTGGATATTTGGGTTTTCGAGGTAGATCAATTTTTCGCGTTCCAATAATTGCAAGCCGGTATAAGCGCCCCCTAAATCGCCGGATACACAGATCAGGTCACCTTCACCGGCGCCGTTGCGGTAAACAATATCGGCTTCGTCGGCATAACCAATGGAAGTTACGCTGATCACCAAACCTTGTTTTGATGATGTAGTATCACCCCCAATTAAGTCAACATTATATTTTTCACAGGCAATATAGATACCTTCATACAACTCTTCGATAGCCTCTAAAGGGAACTTGCTTGATAAACCTATCGAAACCGTAACCTGAGATGCCGTCCCGTTCATGGCGTAAATATCACTCAGGTTTACCTGGATGGCTTTATAGCCTAAATGCTTTAATGGCGTGTAAGCCAAATCAAAATGGATGCCTTCCAGCAACATATCGGTACTTATCAACACTTTTTTGCCGGTAAAATCCAATACCGCGGCATCATCTCCCACTCCTTTAACCGTGCCTGGCTGCCCAAGCTTTATATTCTTTGTTAAATGATTTATTAAGCCAAATTCGCCTAAGTCTTCTAAATTGGTTCTCTCCTGGTTTTCAAACATATGCTTTATGATTTCACCGGTTTATGGTGATTTCACTGGTACTATTATTTTTATTTAAAGCTGATCTTATTAATCAGTTATGGAACTATATCTTATATTAATTTTTTTCGCGCCGTCGCAAAAAACGCTTTGATGCCTGCCRCMGAAGGCGGGAAATTTTTTTGAGTTTTTAGCACTTATTAGCAAAAATCCTTTGCTAAGCCTTAAAAATTCTTCCCTTAATACTTACCTCTTTCCTCTCCACGCGTCATTGCGAGTATCCCCCAAGGTAATCCCGGGAAAAAACAGCAATGATGTGTAGGGTTTAGGACTCAACGACACCCATGTCATTGCGAGCGCAGCGCGGCAATCGCGAACTGTGCTGGTCCACTCTGTATAGCATGCGATTGCTTCGTTCCTCGCAATGACATAGATTATATTAAAAAATATCACTGACAATCAATACCTTACAACCCCAATCTTGCCGATATCTCCAGCATCCTTTCAATAGGCTTTACGGCTTTTTCAATAATATCAGCCGGTACTGTAATCTCTGGCATTTCATTTTTTAAACACAGGTATAATTTCTCCAATGTGTTACGCTTCATATGCGGGCAATCGTTACAGGCACAGCTGTTGTTGGGTGGCGCCGGAATAAATGTTTTATCCGGGTTTTCCTTTTGCATCTGGTGTAAAATACCTGCCTCTGTAGCTACAATAAATTCCTTATCCGGGTGATTACCGGCATACTTCAGGATCCCCGTTGTTGAACCTATATAATCGGCCATCTGCAGTATCACTTCCTCACATTCGGGATGGGCCAGCAGTTTAGCGTTCGGGTACCTTTCTTTTAGTTTGGTTATCTTTTCACGGCTGAAGATCTCGTGTACCATACAGGCACCATTCCACAATACCAGGTCGCGGCCTGTTTTTTTGGCCACCCAGGCCCCAAGGTTCTTATCCGGCCCAAATATTATTTTTTGGTCCTTCGGCAGGCTTTCAACTATCTGTACCGCGTTGCTCGATGTGCAAACGATATCGCTTAAAGCTTTCAGCTCGGCAGTGCAGTTTACGTAGGTGATCACCAGGTGATCGGGATAGTTTTCTTTAAACTTTTTAAACAAATGCGGAGGGCAACTATCTGCTAATGAGCATCCTGCTTTTAAGTCGGGTAATAAAACTTTTTTGTTTGGCGATAATATCTTGGCAGTTTCGGCCATGAAATGTACACCGGCAAAAACAATAATTTCGGCATCAGTTTTTGCAGCCTGCTGAGATAACCCAAGGCTGTCGCCAATATAATCTGCAATATCCTGAATATCCGGATCCTGGTAGTAATGAGCCAGTATGACTGCATTTTTTTCCTTTTTAAGTTTTTCAATTTCATCAAACAGATCAAGCGTGGGGTCGATGTATTCGTCCACAAATCCTGTCACATTTATTTCTTCGAAGATATCCATTTCAACAAATCAATTAATAACAACTATATTTTTATATAAATAAAACTATTACTTGTTAAGGTGTTAGTTATGTGCAAAAGTCGCTATACATTTTCTGGTAAAAGTTATTTTTAACTTTTTATTAACACTTTTCCACACTTTTTTATTTTGTATCAGTTTGATTTTGTGAATACTATTAGAATCAAATTTTACTTTTAAAAGTTATATGTTAATATTTTGTTAATGTAGAAAATGTTAGCTTTAGTGTTTAAACTATGCAAAAGTCGCTCAAAAATTATTCATTTCTGCAACAAAATTGGAGGTTATCCACGGTTTCAGTATTTGTTAGCTATTTCTTTACATCAAATTAACATCTTTATACGTGTTATTAACATATCGTGTACATTTACACAACTTATACTTAAAATATGACCCGAACTGTTGATTTCCTGATCGTAGGATCAGGCATAGCCGGACTAAGTTTTGCACTTAAGGCTGCAAAACATGGTAAGGTTCTGATAGTTACCAAATCAAACGAAGATGAATCCAACACTAAGTATGCCCAGGGTGGTGTTGCGGYAGTTGTGGATAAAAAGGAAGATTCTTTTGAAAAACACATAGAAGACACATTAATTAGCGGTGATGGCCTTTGCGACCGGGAAGTTGTGGAAGCAGTTGTAAAAGAAGGCCCGGAAAGAATTAACGAGATTATTGATTACGGAACCAATTTTGATAAAACAAACGAAGGGTTTTATGACCTTGCAAAAGAAGGCGGCCACTCCGAATTCAGGGTATTACATTATAAGGATGTAACCGGACTGGAGATAGAACGTTCGTTATTGGAAGAGATTCATAAGAATCCAAACATCGAGATCTTAACACATTATTTTGCTGTCGACCTGATCACCCAGCATCATTTAGGCGAGCTGGTGGGTAAATCGAGTACGGATATTACCTGTTATGGTATTTATGCTTTTAACACCGAAAGTAATGTTGTTGAAAAGATATTATCTAAAGTTACTGTAATGGCGTCAGGTGGTGCCGGGCATATTTATTCAATTACTACCAACCCAACTATTGCTACCGGCGATGGAATTGCCATGGTGTACAGGGCAAAAGGTAAGGTGCGTAATATGGAATTTATACAGTTTCATCCTACCGCTTTGTATAATCCGGGTGAATATCCTTCTTTCCTGATATCTGAAGCGGTGCGTGGTTTCGGCGGAATCTTAAAACGTACCAATGGAGAAGAATTTATGCAGGAGTATGATCCGCGTAAATCATTGGCACCAAGAGATATAACAGCAAGAGCTATTGATGCCGAGATAAAAAAATCGGGGGAGGATTTTGTTTACCTGGATATCAGGCACCGGAGTAAAAAAGACATTTTAAATCATTTCCCTAATATATACGCCAAATGCCTGGAGATTGGTATCGATATGACCAAAGATATGATCCCTGTGGCGCCGGCCTGTCATTATATGTGCGGCGGTGTTATGGTTGATCATGTTGGCCAATCGTCCATATTAAGGTTGTATGCCTGTGGTGAGTGCTCATCAACTGGTTTGCATGGTGCTAACCGGCTGGCTTCCAATTCTTTACTTGAAGCTTTGGTTTTTGCACACAGGATTTATGAGGATGCTATCAGTAAATTTAATGATTTTGTGATACCTGGTAATATACCTGATTGGGATGAGCATGGTGTACAACTATCAAACGAAGATATCCTGGTTACACACAACGTACGCGAAATGCAGAAGCTGATGAATGACTATGTGGGTATTGTTCGGTCTGATTTCAGGCTGGAAAGAGCGATGCGCAGGTTAGGCTTATTGTACGAAGAAACAGAATCTTTCTACAAAAAAACCAAGCTATCGGTAAAACTTTGCGAGCTGCGTAATTTAATCCAGGTATCATTCATCGTGGTAAAATCGGCTATGTTACGCAAAGAGAGCAGGGGACTGCATTATACTACTGATTATCCGGCACATGCGGAAGAGGTGGAAGATACAGTGTTTTAATAATATAGGATTTCTTTACCCTCCCGTCATTGCGAGGAGGTACGACGAAGCAATCCCTAACTTTACAGATCGGTTTTGCATTGCTACTCTGTAAGTTCGGAATTGCTTTGTACTTATGACTAGCTTTTTTAGATATTTTTTATGTAATACAGGCCAAATTATTATTTATATTAATAAAAATGGGAAGAGGAGGCTACGTTTACATCATTACAAATATGACACATTCTGTATTGTATGTAGGTGTAACTTCTGATATAATTAGTAGGATCTGGATCATAAGAATAAAACTTATCCAGATAGTTTTACTGTAAAGTATAATTGTACTAAGTTGATTTATTATGAGCCCTACGCACATATTGAAGAGGCGATAGCAGCTGAGAAATTGTTAAAAGGTGGTAGCAGGAATAAGAAAATTAAGTTGATTAATGCCTTTAATCCGGAATGGATTGATTTGTATGAGAGTTTGGTTAAAGCGTAGTAGTAAAGTAATTCCTGATAAGGAACTCAGACAAGCATGGTTCCTCTGTATGTAGGGGATTGCTTCGTCGTACCTC
>NZ_JBFUKF010000245.1:0-7412 GCF_056400985.1 Mucilaginibacter sp. P4_G9
GTCATAGTCATTCAAACGTAAACGGATGGTCATTAATTAATCATTTGATTAATTTAGAAATTTATCTGTAGCGTTAATGTGTAGTTTTGCGTAACAATCCTAAAAGCTTAAACCTTAGGCACAGGATTTGAATAAAGCATATCACAATGAAAGTTATCATACAAAAATCAAAACAATTGCAAAGTGCCATAGTAGATTGGTTACTATTTAAAGGCCCCGAGTTATTCATTACTATTTACGGTAAGTAATTAATTTTTACTTTTGCTCCAATTATGGAAGTAAAAGAGTTTTATCAGCTGTTCCACGTTTGGCTGGTTACCAAAGGCCCCAAATACGTAGCCGGAATAATCATATTTTTTATAGGTCTTTGGTTCATTAAATTTCTACGGACGCGGCTCCGCGACCGGATGCTCAAAAAAGGCGTTCATTCTTCATTACAACCCTTCTTTTTAAGTTTAACAATTACTTCGCTTTACGTACTGCTGGTGGTTTGGGTAATGAATATTATGACCTGGGAAATGACCGTTTTCACAACCATAATAGGAGCTTTCAGCGTTGCAGCAGGTTTAGCGCTATCCGGAACTTTTCAAAATTTTGCAGGCGGTATACTTATACTTTTACTGAAACCATTTGAGCTTGATGATAGTATCCTTGCGCAGGGGCAGGATGGCAGGGTAACATCAATACAAATGTTTTATACCGTTTTAATTACGGCCGATAATAAAACGGTTATTATACCCAATGGCAAGCTGTTTAATGAGGTTATTGTAAACATCACCCGCGAAGGCAGGCGCCGTCTCGATTTCGAGATCAAGATAGCTTATGCCAATGATCTGGATAAGGTAAAAACCATCATCAATACCGCAATCAGCTCAAACAGGGAACTCCTTACAGAACCTGCAGCAAGGGTAGGTATCATCAGCATGGAAATAGATTCGGTACGTATCGCGATAAATGTATGGGTAGAGCCTGCTAATTTTTTAACAGCCAAGATGACCCTACAGGAAAAGATCTTTAAAGATTTTAGTGCTAATGGCATTGCTTTTCCAAAGGCAGGATAGGGGAAAGGAACCAGGGCATCGGACTTTTTTGTTTGCTGAACGATAAAAAAAATCGCGATCGCAGCAAAGTCTCATCTCCTGGTTTTTGCCTCTTTACCCTTCTTATATCTTCTGCTTAGCCTTAAGTTCCAAATATTTATTAATGGTATTAACCGTCAGATTTTGAGGCGGGCTTAATATAGATTGTATCCCGTATTTGGCCAGCTCCATTACAATAAGCTTTTTATCGTAGGCGAATTTTTCGGCAATGGTTTTTATGTAAATCCCTTCAACATCCTTCGCGGGTTTTTGGCTTAGGGTTTTAAGTTCGGTGTTTTCAAAAAACACCACCAATAGCAAATGGAACCTGGCAATTCTTTTTAAATATGGTAACTGCCTTTCCAGTGCATTCATGCTTTCATAGTTGGTAAAAAACACTACCAGGCTGCGTTGCTTTATTACATTTCGAACGGTGCTGTACAGCAGTTCCATATTGGTTTCCAGGTAGCGTGTTTTTTCCTTGTATAAAACTTCCAGTATCTTATTTAACTGTGTCGGCCTCCTATCGGCGGGGACAACGGCTCCTATCTTTTCCGAGGCGGTGATCAAGCCAGCTTTATCTTCCTTTATCAGCGCTACACTCGATAATACCAGGCTGGCATTTATGGCATAATCAAGCAGGCTCAGCCCATCAAAAGGCATTTTCATGGCCCTTGATTTATCAATTATAGAATATACATGCTGCGATTTTTCGTCGGTATAGGAGTTAACCATCAGGTTGCCTTGTCYTGCGGTGGCTTTCCAGTTAATGGTACGGTAATCATCACCTGCAACATAATTTTTTACCTGTTCAAATTCAAGGCTGTGGCCAATACGGCGTATTTTTTTTATGCCGATATCGGTTAAGCGGTTTGATATTGCCATTAGCTCATATTTACGCATTTGCAGGAAGGATGGGTATACAGCCAATGTCTCAGCCTGTTCAAATGTGTAACGCCGCCTGATAAACCCTAATGGCGATTTAGTGTAAACATGGATATCGCCAAACTTGTACTCCCCGCGTTTGGTGGGGCGCAGCGTATAATTGATCTGCTTACGCTCACGTGGTTTCAGGCTGGTTTTAAACCATACATCCCGCTTTTGAAACTGCACGGGGATCTCGTCGATGATGGCGATATCAACATGAAAAGCATAGCGGTTTTCTATATATATGCCAAGTTCGTTGTCATCACTGTTGCTCAGTCTTTCGGGGGCAAGCCGTTTGGCAAATACACCGCCAGTTGTTTTGTAAAGCATCAGGATGTCGATAAAAAACAAGAGCATCAGCACAGAGAAAACCAGGACGGGGATAATGTTTAGCCAGGGGAAAAAGAAACTCAGCAAAAATAATACAACACAAGTACCCAAACCGGTGAATAACCGGTTGGTTAAAAAAAGATCTTTATAAAACAGGCGGAAGAATTTTTTCACACGGTTATATTAACGGGGGACTTCCAGTTTTTGAATAATTTGTGCTATTACATCATCCGGGCTTACACCTTCCATTTCCCTATCTGGCGTTAGCATAATGCGATGTCTTAAAACAGGGGTGGCTACATAAATTATATCTTCGGGAGTAACAAAATCCCGCCCCTTAATGGCAGCTAATGCTTTAGCTGCGTTGATGATGGCCAATGATGCGCGTGGCGAACCACCCAGGTATAATGATTTATGGTTGCGGCTTTCGTAAACTATTTTAGCAGTAAACTCCAGCAGTTTATCCTCAACATGCAGTGCCTTTACCTGTTGCCTTAACGCAATAACATCCGCGGCAGATAAAACAGGCTCAACATGACTTAGTTGGTCGATTGTTTTTTGACTGTGCTGCTGGGTTATAATGGCAATTTCCTCTTCAAGCGTTGGGTATTTGATCTCTATTTTAAACAGAAACCTATCCAGCTGTGCTTCTGGCAGGCGGTAGGTGCCTTCATGCTCCACCGGGTTTTGGGTAGCCAATACGGTAAAAGGTTCCTGCATTTTATAAGTACGGCCATCAATGKTAACCTGGCGTTCTTCCATCACTTCAAACAATGCTGATTGTGTTTTGGCAGGCGCCCGGTTTATTTCATCTATCAGGATAATATTACCAAATATTGGCCCTTGCTTAAATTCAAATTCGGTTGATTTAGGATTGAAAACCGATGTGCCCAGGATGTCAGATGGCATCAGATCCGGCGTAAACTGTATTCGCGAATATTTGGCATCTATAGCTTTCGAGATCAGCTTAGCTGTAAGCGTTTTGGCTACACCGGGTACTCCTTCTATCAGGATATGCCCATCGGCCAGGATGCCGGCAATCAGGAGGTCGATTGATTCCTGCTGACCTACAATTATTTTAGCCAGTGTAGCTTTTATTTGTTCAACCGCTGTGCTCAGCTTGCTCATATCAGTTCGTTGTTCAAAAATGTCATTTTCCATTGTATCGGTTTTGGCTGTAAAATTTCTCAATTAGTTTATTAAATCTGATCAGCTCCATATCGGTTATATTTTCGTACGCGCTGATAAAGTTGATGGTATTGATCAAATTGGTAATGAATTCAATGTCTGTACCTGTTTTCTGTGACAAGGCACTTATAAATTCCTCATCAAGATTGTTGGTTTTTAGGCGATAATTATCCCGTAGGTATGCTAACAGGTAGGTTGCTTTTTTTTGGGCAATGTTGGCATTGTTGCGCTTCTCGTAATAAACCTGGCCAACTACGTTTACAAACTCCACCGTCGAATTTTGTAATGGCTCAATCACGGGTATAATACGCTGACGGCGCTTGGCCTCATAAATTATAAAAACCATCAAACCGAAAAACGAGATATAAAATGCCCGGCGCAAAACGGGGTTACGTAAAAAAACGCGCATACTTGATTCATCGTCAGATCGGCCGAGGGTATAATATTGATCCCATATTAAATTGGGGTCGTTTTTTACAACTGATAGCGCCTTTGATACATATTCTGCACCAGTATTGTTCAACACGCTAAAGTTGGTAAACATAAGCGGGTTGGCATTTAAATACAGGTTGCCTTTACCCATAATGCATTTTACAAAATTTATATGGCGTGCCGTATTGCTTCCAAGTGCAACAAATTTAGCGGTATCTATTCCCCCGAAATAACCATCACTTATTCCCTTGTCGCCATGGTAAAGCTTCATGGTATCCAGGTACTTGTTGTTAAATTTAATGCCTACAACTTTTTTATTGCCAAATTCAACCTGTGTTTTAACCCCAAGGTTTTTTCTTAACTCATCGCCAAAATACGCGGCCGCTATAAAAACATCGTTCCCTGCAGTTATATATGTTTTTAGCTTAGCATAGTCGTATTCGTTCAGGTTCACCGAGTTGCAGATAATGATATAGGTACCATGTTTTATTCCATGATCGTTAATCACATTATAAATAGGCTCACGAAAGGTTGATACTTTGGCCCCCGGAAAAATATCGCTAATGCGGTTATAAAGCACATAGGTACCAAAGGGGACCTTATCGTTAATATCCAGTGTATCGTTCCAGTTGATGGGTTTGGGCCGGTTGTATTGCGCAATTAGGTATACAAGCATCAAACAGCCCAGCCCGGCAAGGTACAGTTTTAAACTTTTCATGACAGCTGCTGTTTAAATTCCTGGAAAGTAGTATTGATCTTTTGGTACGATTCGCCATCTACCGGGAAATCACCGTACCATATATATTCAAACTGCCGGGTAACAATAATAAATTGCCGGCGCTGCGCTACATTGGTAAGCTCGTTGATGTAAGCCGAATTGGTTTTTTCTATTCTCCAGTTTATCAGGTTATGATCGCTTAACTGTTTAAGGCTGCGGAGGTAAAGCAACCTTACTGCAAGGCGGTAATTTTTAATGGCCAATGCATCTTCAATAGCCGTGTCAAAACTTATTTCATGAATGTTTTCTATGGATTCATCATAAGGGATTGGAACCTGTTTGGGATTTTTTTTAAATATATGCCAGGCATTTATACCCAGTAGCTTCAAAATAATATAAATTACGGCAAAGGCGAGGATGCCGATAATAATGTATTTAAAAATCATTGCCGGGTTATTGCCCATAGATCGGCCTCCAAATATTCTCCGGAGCAGCTCATCAACCCATTGCCAAAAATTATCCCACAGATGCCAAACCCAATTCCAGAACCTGTCCCACCAGGTAACGGCTTCTTTTTCCAAATGGTAGTTAAAATCCTTGTCGTTTTTGTAGGCCTTTAGTGATCCTGCATCAAAATGACGAAGGGTTATTTTAGTGCTATCTGCTTTAAGTTTTGCAGGTACATGCTTAAGCACCGCAATTTTTTTTGCGTTCCCTATCGCGCTTATTTTAAACAAGATAATTAAAGGCTTAAACATATCAGGTTTTAATATTGCTCTGTTGGGAATTGGTCAGATGGTGAATCGGTTTTACCAAACATTTTGATGCGGTTTACCAGGCTGCTTCCCTCGGTATGTTCGGAAAGGCTGTAATAAACTAACGTAACGGCTATGATGGGTAACAGCCATAAAACCTGGCCCGCATGAATARTTATTGCCTGTATAATGTTGAAGGTAGTATTAAAGTTATTACCGGTTAGCCATTGGCTGCCGCTATAAAATATAGCTGCCGGGATAAAAAACACCAGGAAAGCCATTATTATTACAATAGACAAAAGCAATATAACGCCAAAGGTAAACCACCAGTTTTCTTTAATAATGCGGAAAGCTTTGCGGATTGCGTACTCAACATTGGTGTTTTCGATAACCATGATAGGTGTTACCAGCGCGAAAATTGGGCAAAGATAAATTCCCGGTAAAAAGCAGAGTAAAAAACCAAAAAATAGCCCAATGGTTAAAACTACCTGGTCGCCGAATACCCTGAAAAAATAGAATTTAAAATACTCCCAAACCTCCAGGAAAGTAGGGGCCTGGTTATCTTTTTGTTTATAAATGGCTAAATAGCTTATGGTAGTTAAAATCACCGCGGTATACTCAATCAACTGAAATAATAAGCCGGTAAAACCCCAGAACGAAAACGGGCCCGAACTACCTTCTGCCGCCTGCTGCCAATTTGAAACCATAGTTACAAGAACGCCGGTAACAATAAACATACCGCATATAACCAGGTATGCTGTCATTAAGGGTTTAAAATTTTGCCTGATGATAATAAAACTATCACTTATGATATCTCCAAACTCACGAACTTTACTTAGTTCAATTTTTTCCTTCATTTTTATTAGCAGAAGTTTTTAAACGGTACGACAAATAGGCCGGGTAAATTACCACGTACCATATAATAAATAAAAAAGACCCGGCCAAAATGGAAATGCTAAGCCACATAGGCATTTCGGTACGCCGGGTTATAAAGCTTTCAAATACGGCGGCAACAACTACGATAGGCGATATGCCCAGCATTATCTTTATTCCATCCAGCGCGCCTTTTTTTAAGGAGACAGCTCTGCTGAATGTTTTTGGGAATAAAATACTATTGCCCATTATTAAACCTGCAGCACCGGCTAAAATAATCGTCGAGATCTCGAGTGTGCCGTGAATCCAGATAACCAGTCCAGATTTTATGCCCAGCCCATGGGCTATAAACAGATATTGAAAGCAGCCAACCATTATGCCATTTTTGAATAAAAGGTACAATGTACCTGCAGATAAAGTAATGCCTGCAACAAATGTTATAGCAGTTACAGTAAGGTTGTTTTTAGCTATCATCCAAAACATAACAAACTCGTTTTGGCTTTTGAATACGCCAAAGGGATCGCCTTTGCTAATGTTTTCGTTGGTCATGTTTACATAATCATCGCCAAGTATAAGCCGGATGAAATTACGATCATACTTAGATGAGAGTATCCCGATAAGGAAAAATGTGATAAAAAATATAAATGAATAAAGTAGTTGCCTGCGGTATTGTACAAACAGGAGTGGTAACTCCATTTGCCAGAAAAATATAAAACGGTTAGCCTTCTCTTTTTTGTTTTTATATATCGACTGGTGAAAGCCAGCCGCCAGCCCGTTTAAATAAACAGTTGTTTTTGATTTTGGATAGAAGGTTTTTGCATAAGCCAGGTCGTCGGTAATGGTTATAAAACGATCTGCAAGCTCATCCGGGTCATTGGCAGGGTTACTTTCATAGTTTTTCCACCGGGCAGAATTTTGTTTTATAAATAATGGCTCACGCATGTGAAAGGGTCAAGTAATTTTTTGTTAAAATAATAACAATATTTGATGTGTGGATATAAACACATCAAATAGTTAATTTATATTTGTTATACATGCAAACAGTAAAAATACGTACCTCGCAAAATATTGATATTGATTATGAAGTAGCCGGTCTGGGCGATAGGATAC
>NZ_JBFUKF010000246.1:0-7397 GCF_056400985.1 Mucilaginibacter sp. P4_G9
AGTAATCACCGTATGCGATAATGCAAACGAAGCCTGCCCGTTCTTTCCGGGCAAAGTGGAGCGTTTTCATGAGAACTTTCCTGATCCGGCCAAGGCGACAGGAACACAGGAAGAGGTTATGGATGAGTTCAGGCGGGTAAGAGATCTGATCAAGGTCTATGCAGCCGACTTTGTTCTGGATCATGTAAAGAACTGAAAGGTTTGCACAGACAGGAAAACTGTGCTTTTTTTAGAATCATATTAATCGCTAAATAGCAATAAAGCAATGATTTAAAATTAAAGTAATGGGACAGGCTAAATACAAATTTGATCTGCCGGATGTTGAACTGGCGAATTTTTCCAGAGCGCTGGCCTTACCTGCGCGGGTAACCATCATCAGGATACTCCTCGAACAGGAGGATTGGGTAGACAATAGCCGGTTTAACGACTTGCCCTTAGCAGCTGAGGTAAAAGAAAAACATCTGAACGCCCTGAAAACAATGAAACTGATCAGGAAAATGACCCGTGGCGGTCATACTTTTTACCAACTGAACCATGAACTTTTTAAATCGATGACGGGCCATCTAAGCACATTCATCAGCGAAATAGCCAGTCATAAACCGCAGAAATAAAACCAAATAGTACCTAAAATTATGAAACCCTTATTCAACGTGTTTTTAGCAGGCTTACTGGTAGTAGGCTCGGCTTTCGCCCCGGTGGCAGATTCTATTTATCCTGAACTGGTGCAATCTTTCAAACAAATCAAAAAGAGCAACCCTGTTTCTTACGAACGACAGGACRTATTGACCGGCATACAGCAGATGGGCATTGTAGCAAAAGGTCAAAAGAAGCCGGTTTTGATCGAACTCATCAGTAATGACGGCTTTAGTGCTCCCTTTGCGAAAGCTATCTTAAAAGCAGCTTTAGCGAACAATGGCATTAACGATGTCAAGGTATTCACAGTTGGTGCTGCACCATCGGAGAAGGTAACACCGGCTTTGACCAGACTGGGTTTTAAAGTAGGTACTGATGGTGGCCTGAATGCCAAATATAATGACCAGGGTGGGTCTGTTACTTTTGAAAGTTCAGCATCCAACCCGCAGGCGGTGCATGTGCTGTTGAATGAGGATGCATCGTCTTTGCTGAGCAGCCCGGACAAATTCGCGGTTAAATTAAAATACCCTGGTCTTACAGGCGCGACAGATGAACAAATCCAGCAGCAGGAAAAATTGATCGCAGCCGAAATGATCTTTGTGGCTAATAAGATAAAAGATAACTGGAACTATTAATATTCACTTCACATTAAAACACGAACTTCAAATATGTCAGCAAACAACTGCGCCCCGGTGGCCGAACGAAAAAAACTAAGTTTCCTTGACCGGTATCTAACTTTATGGATATTCCTGGCGATGGCCATAGGTGTAGGTATCGGTTACTTTATTCCCTCGTCATCGGGGTTCATCAATTCTTTTTCCAGCGGAACAACTAATATTCCGCTCGCTATCGGTCTGATCTTAATGATGTACCCGCCATTGGCCAAAGTGAAATATGAGAATATGGGTGAGGTATTCAAGGATACCAAAGTATTAAGTGCGTCCCTGATCTTAAACTGGATCGTTGGCCCTATACTCATGTTTGTACTGGCTATTACGCTACTTCGTGACCACCCGGCTTACATGGTAGGACTGATCCTCATCGGACTGGCCCGCTGTATCGCGATGGTAGTGGTATGGAACGAACTGGCCGAAGGTAATCGGGAATATGCCGCCGGACTGATCGCCTTGAACAGCATCTTTCAAGTGCTATTATACAGTGTTTACGCTTATGTATTTATTACGGTATTACCTCCCTTGTTCGGACTCAAAGGTTTAGCAGTTAATATTACCATTGGAGAGATAGCCAAGAGCGTGGGCATTTACTTAGGTATTCCCTTTGCCGCAGGCGTTATCAGCCGTTATACTTTGATCAAACTCAAAGGGGAAGAATGGTTCCAAACGAAATATGTACCGTTCATTTCACCCATAACGCTAATAGCTTTACTATTTACCATCGTAGTGATGTTCAGCTTAAAAGGAACCCTGATCGTACAGATACCTTTTGATGTATTGCGGATAGCAATTCCGTTGGTGATCTACTTTACTATCATGTTCGTGCTGAGCTTTTTTATCGGCAAATCATTTGGTGCGGATTATTCCAAAAGCACTTCTATTGCGTTTACTGCAACTGGTAATAATTTTGAACTTGCTATTGCTGTTGCCATCGGTGTATTCGGGATCAATTCAGGCGAAGCTTTTGCCGGGGTGATCGGTCCATTAGTAGAAGTCCCTGCGCTGATCGCCTTAGTTAACCTTGCTTTCTACTTCCGAAAAAAATATTATACTTCTAAAACCAAAACGCTAACTACTATACAATAATGAAGATTGCTCTTTTTTCTGATATACACGCTAACTTGCCGGCACTGGAGGCTTTCTTCGCTGATGTAGAAATCCAAAAGCCTGATGCCATTTATTGCCTGGGTGACCTTGTCGGTTATAATATCTGGCCAAATGAGGTCATTGACGAGATCCGTAAACGGGGCATTCCCTGTATTACAGGAAACTACGATTTTGGCATTGGCCGTCACAGCGACGATTGCGGCTGTGCCTATAAAACAGATGAAGAAAAAGCAATGGGCAAAGTATCTATTGCTTATACTAACGAGGTTGTAAAAAATGAACAAAGAGCTTATTTGCGTACCCTGCCTGCTCATATTCGTTTAGAGTTTCAACTGAATAATGATAAACTGAATGTGCTTTTTGTACACGGCAGTCCCCGTAAAGTAAACGAATACCTGTTTGAAGACAGGGATGAAAAAAGTATGCTACGCATTATGGAAGGAGCCGATGCCGATGTGATGTGCTTTGGTCATACCCACCAGCCTTATCACCGTATCCTGCCAACTGAAATAACAGAAGATACGCATTATCGTCATGCCATCAATATTGGCTCGGTCGGTAAACCAAAAGATAAAGATCCGCGCGGTGGTTATGTGTTGCTRCACATTAACGAGAACAGTTCTGTAAAAGATAAAGACAGCGTAAAGGTGGAATTTATCCGCTTTGACTACGACATCGAGAAAGCGGCCAAAGCGGTGGAAGACAGCCCGCTTCCGAACGAATATGCAAATATGTTAAGGAACGGATAATGACGATAGCGCTATTTTCTGATATACATGCCAACCTGCCRGCATTTGAAGCTTTTTTAAAAGACCTGGATAGCCGTAAACCTGACGCGGTTTATTGCCTGGGTGACCTGATTGGTTATAATATCTGGCCGAACGAAGTCATTGCGGAAATCCGCAGGCGGGGCATGGCTACCTTAGCTGGCAACCATGACCTGAAAACAAAAGGCTATGCTTATGAACTGGTGTCAGCCGATAACCGGGCTTACCTTAATACTTTGCCTGCACACATTAAACTGGAATACCAGCTAAATAATGATCATCTGAATGTGGCATTGGCGCATGGGAGTACCCGCAGTATCAATGAATATGTTTTGGAAGATACTGACGAAACTTATGTACTGGATATGATGAACGAAGCTAAAGCGGATATCTTATGTGTAGGGCATTCGCACAAGCCCTATCACCGGATTATTAATGATAAAGGCAGTTTTAAGCACGTTATCAATATCGGTTCCGTTGGTAAACCAAAAGATGGCAACCCCAATGGCTGCTATGTGCTGCTAACTATAAATGAAAACAGTTCGGTTAATGACAACGGTGGAATCCATGTGGACTTTATCAGGGTACCTTACGATGTAGAACTGGCGGCTAAAGCAATTGAAGATAGTCCTTTGCCGGATGAACTTGCTGACCGTTTACGCAATGCTTACTGATATGCACAACGAGACATTAAACATCTGGAAGCAATTTGATAAGGGTTTAAAGCAATATGTTTGCAACAAAGTAAATCACAGTGAGGAATGCAATGATATATTGCAGAACCTCTACCTGAAGATTGACAGTCATGTGGAGCTGGTTAAAAAGGCACGTAACCTGCCATCATACTTATTTCGTATGGCGCATCATGAAGTGATGAATCACTACCGGGGCAACTTAAAATATGAACTGCGTGAAGTGATGGACTTTGACCGGCCCGTTCACGATCCGGAGATCAGGGACGGCAGTCTGAAGCTGGCTGACTGCTGTCTGCGCCCCATGATCGAAGCGTTGTCGCCTATTTACCGTGAAGCATTATTACTGGCAGATATCGAAGGTTTGCCTCACAAGGAAGTGGCAATCAGGGCAGGTATTAGTCTTTCTGCTGCCAAAGTCCGTGTACAGCGTGCGCGGCAGCAACTCAAAGCCGCGATCCTGAAATGCTGTAACTATGAATTTGACAACTACGGCAACATCGTGGAAAATCATTCCTGTTAGTCTTGTGTCTTTTTTAAAGTAGCCCCGTCTTTAGGAAAAACAAGAATATGAAAAAACTTCTTATGGCAGGCCTGATGGCCTTGTCTGTAGCAAGCATCGCTACTGCCGGAAACATCAAAAAAGGAAAGAAAGCAAAAGCAGCTGTTCAGAAAGAACAATGTTGCGAGAAAGCGAAGAAAGACCCGAATTGTAGCGGCAGCGGTTCCTGCTGCAAGTAAAAAAGAAAAGCCTCTTGCCGCGAGGTTAGGGGCTTTTCTTTAGTGCAAAAATCAAAATCTTTGTAAGTTTATTTCTTTGTCCGGTTACCTTCAAGCAATCGATGAATGTCATCGTATTTGTAATAAAGAATACCGCCGATTTTTGTGTAACTGATTGTGCCGTTTACTCTGAGGTTTTGTAATGTTCCCGGAGATATTCTAAGCATGTTCTTTACCTGGTAGCTTTTCAGCCATCTGGTATGCTCCTGAATGGGTTTACCTGCCAGCAGGGATTTAAAATCATTTAGTAGTAATTCCCTGAATTCGTTCAGGTCTTCTTTTGTGATAATTTCTGTTGCCATAATTTGAATGATTATGGTACAAATCTGACTGTGTCTGATCAATATAATTGACAA
This sequence comes from Mucilaginibacter sp. P4_G9, assembly GCF_056400985.1. NCBI lineage: Bacteria > Pseudomonadati > Bacteroidota > Sphingobacteriia > Sphingobacteriales > Sphingobacteriaceae > Mucilaginibacter > Mucilaginibacter sp. P4_G9. Next base: position 5,010 of record NZ_JBFUKF010000246.1, read on the forward strand.
GCATTTCGGTACTACTGATGTTTTGTTGGCTTTTGAAAACTGTGCCTTGATTTCAAAAATGGAAAATCCTTGCCTTTTTGTAATCAGCAGATATTGACAAACTTCCAATTTACATAGGGCAAACTTACAATTTACATAACCTCAATTGACAATATACATAACCAATATCCGCTGAAACTATTGAGGGGCAATGACATTATAACGCTCCTGCGCTTAATTTATCGAAAAAACTTTTGAGGGGTTTTCATAGCCATTTTTAATAATAATATACATCCCTTTTCTCCCGGACAGATAATATCCTTTTGCACAATACGCGTTGTACATATCCCTGACATCATCTTCAGAAAGGTTGATAATTATAAACGCCGAATACCCAAACTCCAGGTCATCATGATATACTGCAGTCTTAAAAAGATCTATGTTAAACTGGCTCTGAGTTAGTTTTGGGTTAGTTTTGAGTTCTGCTATAAACAACTGATTCTTCTTTTGGAAGTCCTCGGCTCCCGCATGGATCACAATATCAGGCTTCGCGTAAAATTGTTCATGATCATCAGGGCCGTCATCCCATAACTGATTGAAGGTCGGTCCATAGGTTTCTGTTTTTTCCTCATTTCTGAATATGATCTGTTTTGAGATCTCTGTCTCAAAATATTTATCGATATGCCAGTTTTCTCTTTCGAATATGTGCTCAATAGCCGGTGCTAACTTATGAGAAAAAGTACTTTCACTAAAAGTTTGCCCTTCCTGAATGACATGCTTCCCATATATCAGTTTTGCTTTCTTTTGTGCATAATATTTTTTGTTAATGCTATCTATAGCGTCAACTATATATCGTAGTGTTCTTGATAAAAAGTGTAATGATATGGTGCGCATAATTTCATGTTGTTAAACAGGTTATAAATGTATCAGTCCACAGGGGAAAGATGCTATGATACAGACCTGCCAGCGCGATCTCCTGCATGGTTTCCCGCAACGCGTCCTTTGCTTCCTCCTGGCTGGAGGGTTTGTAAGTTTCTAACTACTCTTTTATCATAAGCCTTTACTTTTTATCCCGGCGTGGGCTATCCTCGCGCCTGCAGGGAATAAGGATTTTGTTTTTCCTCACCAGGAGGAAAAACCCACAATGCGTAACTGCGGCTTGTCAATTAAACAAATGTTGCTTTTTATTCCAAATTTCCAGGTATAGTGCTTTTTTTTCGAGGCTCAGGAATGATGCCTCAATCATTTCACCAACCTCCCTATTACCGGAGGAAAATTTGTTATACGTATTCCTAACGGCGGTTTCAGGTATATTCATACTTTTAGCCAACACATCAAAATCAGATAGCCTTATCCTTTTCTTTTTACCATTCATTGTCAGTGCCAGCTCTTCATCGTCCTGTGGATTAACAAGATTCACATTGAGCAGGTCATAGGCAGGACTTAGATTTATTCCCTCGTCCGTATATAGCACAGAAAAGTTTTTCAGGTGCATATCATTGTTGCCTGTCAAAAAAGAAAATAACACCAGTTCAAAATAAGTCAGTGCATCAAAACCAGTTTGAGTGCAATATTTCAGAATAAGCTTGCCGATCTTTTCGTAAGAACCTTTGTATTTATTTTCCGTTAAAAATTCAGAAATCTGGCAGAAATCTTCCATGTGAACTTTATGGCCTTTTACCCGGTCAAATCGCTTGGCCAGATAAACCAAGTTACCGTCTGACGCCTCCATTAAAGTATGATCACAAGTTGGCATTTTAAACAGGCTCGCCAAATGCATGGTCAAATCTTCTGATTGCGGCATTTCCGAAAAATCAGGATGCTGCGGTTTAAGTATGTATTCTCCCCAAAGTCCTACAATTGTCAGCCGGTTGTGTCCCTTCGTCTTTTCCAGGGTAACAGAAAGCTTGGGCTGAACTCCGGTCACAGCGATCCTTTCGTTGATGGTCTGTTCGGCCAACGTTTTCAAAAGTTTATTATTCAATTCCAACTCAGGTACCTTAGCCATACCGAAAAATCGCCTTGAACATTTTTCATGATAAGACGATGTACCTGCATCCTGATAACAAAACCAACAATTTGCCATAGCTTAATCTATTTCGGGAATAACCGTTACAGCTCCGATTGCATCCCTGCATGTTAATAGTAATAATTCAAACCGGTCATTGCTTTTGACCTTCCAGTGCGTTGTTGCCAGATCCAGTAGCCAACCTTCCGGTATCAAGCCATCAAAAAAAGCAAACAATACTTTACTTTCATATTTCTGGGTTGACAATGGCAGCGTTAAGCTTACCGGCTTTGCGTTCTTATTCTCTAAGTAATTCGCCTGGTAAGTAAATTCGTAACCATCATCAGTTTCCGCAAGCACTCCAGCCAGCGTATCCTGAAAGTAAACCAAACCTTTCCTAC
>NZ_JBFUKF010000247.1:0-7391 GCF_056400985.1 Mucilaginibacter sp. P4_G9
CACCAGCGCGCCTGATGGTGTGGTTTTTATAGAACTCAGCGTCGCTATATTTGAGCCATTCCTGTTTACCAGTATGGAATAGGTACGGATAGTGACACTGTCCTGCGCCTTTACTACGAGATGAATTGTTGTACCCCCCGTGGCATTCAGCGGTATTGGTGCAGATGCCGAACCGCTAAGTACCCGGCTGCCTTCTATGGTGATGACAGCGCTGGCATCGGTCACCTTTGGCGTTATAACTATACTGCCGGTACCTGCGGCTACTGAAGTTTGGTAATTTACCGAACTGCTGCCTGTTGTGGCCACCAGCGCGCCTGATGGTGTGGTTTTTATAGAACTCAGCGTCGCTATATTTGAGCCATTCCTGTTTACCAGTATGGAATAGGTACGGATAGTGACACTGTCCTGCGCCTTTACTACGAGATGAATTGTTGTACCCCCCGTGGCATTCAGCGGTATTGGGGCAGATGCCGAGCCACTATGAACCCGGCTGCCTTCTATGGTGATGACAGCGCTGGCATCGGTCGCCGTTGGTGTTATAACTATACTGCCGGYACCTGCGGCTACCGAGGTTTGGTAATTTACCGAACTGCTGCCTGTTGTGGCCACCAGCGCGCCTGATGGTGTGGTTTTTATAGAACTCAGCGTCGCTATATTTGAGCCATTCCTGTTTACCAGTATGGAATAGGTACGGATAGTGACACTGTCCTGCGCCTTTACTACGAGATGAATTGTTGTACCCCCCGTGGCATTCAGCGGTATTGGTGCAGATGCCGAACCGCTAAGTACCCTGTTGCCTTCAATGGTGATAACAGCGCTGGCATCGGTCGCCTTTGGCGTTATAACTATACTGCCGGTACCTGCGGCTACCGAAGTTTTGTAATTTACCGAACTGCTGCCTGTTGTGGCCACCAGCGCGCCTGATGGTGTGGTTTTTATAGAACTCAGCGTCGCTATATTTGATGAGGATACCGGTGCAATACGTATTATTGTTAAAGTATATGTTTTAGTCGTAATTCCATTCTGCGCGGTTACTACGGTAGTAACATTATTTGAACCTACGTTTAACGGTATATCCACTGTTCCGGTCACCCCATCCGGTGCTGTACCGTTTACCAGCACAGTAGCGTTAGGATCATTAGAAAATGGAGAAAGCGTAATACTGCTTACCGTATTACTTACTGTAGCGGTATAGCTGGTTTTACCAGGCGCAAATACAGGGATTATCGTTCCGGTATTTATGTCCAGGCTGGCTAATGTTGCATCAGTGGATGCTGCAGCCCTGTTAACCGTTAGCGTGTAGGTTTTGGTTGTGCTGCCATCTTCGGCAGTTACTACAACAGGTATAGCATTATCACCCTGGTTTAAAGTCACACCCAAACCAGCTCCCGAAACAACGGCCACCCCCCCTACCGTAACTACCGCGTTTGCATTGGTAGTGACCGGGGTTACTGTAATTAAACCTGTTGCATAATTTACGCCCATCGTGTAGGTATCTGTACCGCTGCTAAACACCGGACTAATAGTACCCGTACTCAGGCTTAAGCCGGCAAGAGTTGCATCGGCAGATGGAACCGCCCTGGTTATAGTTACTGTATACGTTTTGGTAGTACTGCCATCCTGCGAGGTTATGGTTGTGGTTACTACGTTAGCGCCTGCATTTAACTGTATTAGTACTGATGGTGTACTGGCATTAATAGTGGTTGTATTACCTCCATTGGTTACGGTAATAATAGCGTTAGCTTCGGCCGTTGCCGGGGTAAAGTTGACGGACGATACATTTCCCGCGACCGAAGCCGTGTAAATTATCGTGTTTCGTGAAAATGCAGGCGAAATAACGCCGCTGCTCAAAACAATATTACCAAGAAAAGCCTGGTTTGCCGACGGACGGAGCACATTTAATGCATAGCTTGTAAAATTCACGCCATCGGGAGCTGTTACCCTTACAGTGATGCGTTGGTTGCCTACAAACAACGCACTGTTGGTGTACGATGTAGTTGAAGCATCAATGGTTTGTCCGCCGGCATTTACGCTAACACCTGCTGCCGACGCTACCGGAGTAACAGTAATAGCATTATCACCGTTGGCTACAACTACAGTATAACTTGTTGTACCCGGTGAAAAAGTGGGTGCAAGGGCGCCTTTATCTACCGTTAACGAACTGAGCGTAACATCGGTAAACGGCAGCCTTATGGCATGTACTGTATAATATTGTGTATTAGAGTTATCTGCCGCAGTTATGGCTATGGTAAATACATTATCGCCAACGGCTAATGGTAGGTTGTCTAATGAGCCGCTTGTTAAAGCATAGCCGTTCACTGTAATAACCGTACCTCCCGGGTCTGAGGCGTTAGGAATTAGCCTTATAGACGTTACATTATTAGGAATAGTAGCAGTAAGGTTATTGGCGGCTTGGTTAATGATAGCCGAATACCCCGCGTTACCGGAAAGGATAATATTAATCAAACCGGCATCTGATGAATAGGCCCGGTTGATGGTGATATTGTAGGTATTGTTACCCCCGCCAAAAGATAATACGTTTACCGGGATTACATTGGCGCCGCCCTGTAAGGCTACAAACCTTGATGTTCCTTTGGCTACGAACACTCCGCCCACCCTTAGTTCGGCATGGTCATCCTGTGCCACAGGTGCAATTACTACGCCGGTTACATTGGGATCGCTAATGATCATCGTATAGCCGTTCGTCGCCGCATCAAATACAGGAATTAATGGTGTTATTGTCCCGTTGATGTTCATCGTTAAGCTTTGCAGCAAATTATTTGTCGAGAAATTCCTTGTTACATTTACGGTGTAGGTTTTTTGGGTTGTTCCGTCGCCGGCAGTAACTACTATCACCATAGGTTCAACTGCCGAAAAGTATTGGAGCGTGATGGCGTTACCATTGGTAGTATTTAAAGCCGTCCCATTGATGGTTATCGTCGAGCCATTGTTTGTAGCTATTGGTTTTAGGGTAAAGGCAGCTACATCACTTGTTACCGTAGTGTTGTAGGTATAAGTACCGCTATCGAAAGGCACATCAAGCCCCGAAATGGTGGTCATTATACCCAGACCGGCCAATGTTGCATCAGTCGATGTCGCCCTGGTTACGGTTATATTGTAGGTTCTTGGTGTTCCATTTTGTGCCGTTACGGTTACCGGTATCTGGTTATCACCTATAGCAAGTGCGCTGGTAAAAGCCGCTCCGGATGGGGCCGGCAAACCATCATGAGATCCGTAAGCAGTGGCATCAAAGGTGGGTGTAATATCGATGGATTTGGTTGCATTGCTCACCTGCATGGTATAGTTAAGGGTAGCGTTGTCAAAAGCCGGACTAAGCGAACCTGCACTCACCGCCAGGCTGTTCAGCAGGTTATTTGATGAAAAGGCGCGGTTAATAACCATGCCATAGTAATTTTGCGTAGTACCGTCTTGCGCGGTTACTATTAAATTGTATACATTATCGCCCAAATTAAGCGGCAGTGTAACCGGTGTACCTGAAGTTGCAGGATTGCCGTTGACTGTTATAGTGGCATTGGATTCATGAACTACTGCGGTAACATCAAAACTGGTTACCGTATTAGCTACGTTTGACCGGTATACATTGTATGCATCCGGTGTGGGCGTACCGGTGCTGATGTTAAAGCTATTTAATGTTGCATCTGACGAAGGCAGGCGGGTTACTGTAACAGTATACGGGTTAGTGGTGGTACCATCCTGCGCGGTTACGTTTACCGGGATAACATTGGGGCCAACATTTAAAGAGATACTGCCCGATAATGTACCGGATGTTACCTGGTTGCCATTAACCGTTACCCTGGCGTTAGCATCTGATAACGTAGGCGTTAAGGTTAATGAAGTAATACCTGTTGCGACCGTTGCGGTATAATTATTAGCGCCCGATGCAAACGAGGGCGATAAACTACCCTGACTGATAGCTAAACTACTCAGGTTGCCATTGGTTGATAAGAATATAGAAAACGCCGAGGCATTTGAAGCATCCTGAGCAATATTATAATTGGCCGAGCTTAAACCCGCGCCATCAATAGCATATGTGCCAACCGGTGTACTTGTTRTTGCAGTTGTGTTAAAGCTAAGCGTACCGGTGGTAGCCGATGCCTGGGTATCGCCGTTTAAAAAGCCGGTTACTGCACCTGTTACCGATGGGTTGGCCGTATTAAATGCCCGGCTGGCCGGCGTGGCCACGTAACTCAGTGTGTTTTTGGTGATGGTTAAGGCCGTATTGTTAGCTGCAGCAGCTGTTATGTTATAGTTGATTGCTGATACGCCGCTTAGCGTTATAGGATAACTGCCAACGCTGCTGGTTGTACCGGCCGTGGAGTTATAAACCGCGGTACCGGTCAAAGCAATTGCGGCAGTTTCGTTGTTTACGAAACCGGTAATGGTGCCACTTAATGTAGGGTTAACCTCGCCATAATGTTTGGTAGCCGCCTGCGCCGTAAATGTTAAATCAGCCTTGGTTACGGTAAACGCGGTGGTGTTGGATGATGCTGCAGAAAACGTGTAATTGAGTGCATCGAGGCCGCTTACTGTAATGGGATAACTGCCAACCGGACTACTAACTGTGGCAGTGGTAGCGTACGACAAAGAATTAAGTACCTGGTTAATCGTCTGACCGTTTGCCATACCGGCAAACACCACATTCAAGGCCGGGTTTGCCGCGCCATAAACTTTGGTTGCCGGTTGCGCGGTATAGGTAATAACAATTTTATTAAGCGTTAATGCCGTGTTATTTGCCGTAGCCTGTGCAAAGCTGTAATTGGCCGAGCTAAGCCCATTCCCGCTAATCCCATACTGGATAACCGTTGTGTTATTGTTAGTTACAGGAGATGTAGCATCGGCTGCCGAAGTAAAAACCATAGTACCGGTTGTAGCGGTTGCCTGGGTATCGCCGTTCACAAAGCCGGTTACCGAGCCCGTAAAGGTTGGGTTGGCAGCACCATAATTGCGCGATACAGCATCAGCAGTATAAGTTAATACTGCTTTGTTTATAGTTAGTTGCTGGCTTACATTTGGTGCAGCAAGATAAGTGGTGTTACCGGCCTGTGCCGCCGTTATGTTCACCGTGCCTGTTCCTACTATATGTACCAGGCCTGTGCTTGATACCGTAGCTACATTATTATTATCGCTGGTATAGTTTACTGCCAGTGTGCTGCCGGATACCGCGCCCAAGGTAAAGTCTGCATCGCCGTAGGTTTTCGCGGTTAGTGCGTTGAACGTAATGGTTTGCGGGCTTTTATCTTTTGTAATAGTGGTTGTATAGGTTTTTGATGTTGTGCCATCCTGGGCGGTTACCACTGTAGTAATGGTGTTGCTGCCGGGGTTAAGGTTTATTGCACCTGTGGCCGAACCCGAGGTGATTGCTATGTTGTTTACTTTTATAGTGGCATGAGACTCTTCTATCGTGGGGGTTACTGTTATCGTTGTTTTATCATAAGTGACGTTGGCTGTATAGCTTGTTGTGCCACTTGCGAAAGTTGGGCTTAATGTGACTGAACCGATGCTAAAGGCAGATAGGTTGGCATTATTGGAGGTGGTGGAAACACTAATTACTTCACTATAGGCTGTACCTGCACTGCTTGTGGCATATGCCCTGACATTGTACGTGGTTGAAGGGCTAAGCCCTGTAACACTTGAAGTAAACAAGCCGGTGCCCGTACCACCAGATACCTGCATAACACCTGCGCCGCCAATTTCCGGCATAGCTGCACTGCTGCTGTAGACGATACCGCGCGCTGTAACGGCCACATCGCTCAGCTTAACAGTATCAGTCACATTTACCGATGAGGCCGTTATATTGCCAAATATAGGTTTACTTAACACTGCACGTTGCGGAACAGCTATAAAGCTAACCGCCGCCACATTGGGGTAAGTTGAAATATTAGTGACTAATGTAATCGCACCTGTAGTAAGATCTATAGACGTAACCTTTCTATCGGCCGGTGCCGCGCCGGCACCATCATAAATATATGCCCGGTTATTGCCGGCATCCATGGCAAAGGCATTTTCCGCTGCACCAATTGATCCCACTACTTTAGTATTAGTAACAAGGTCTGGCGTTAAACTCCAGATGGCATCATCCGGCTTATTTGTTTTGTACGATCCGTCACTGGTAATATAATAAACCAAATTGGTTTGCGCATCATATTCTAAGCCGTAAGCTCCAAGCGTTATCGGGAAACTTATTTTGGCCCCCGTTTTGACATTAACGGTATAAATTTTCCTGTTAGTTCCGTATGAATCATAGATAAATACCCTATCGTGTGGAATATCGATGGCTAAATATGTAGGGCCGGACGTAATCGAGCCCATCACCAGTGTTCCGGCGTTGTCGGTAGGTAATACTTTATAAAGTGCATCAGTTGCCTCAAGTACATTATTTGAACTTGCACCTGCCGTTATATAATATATATAACCACTTGTCGCATCATACCGCAGGCCCGCTATCTTGTCCGGTACCGGTATTGATTTAATTACCGCCTTAGTAGTTAAATTAATAACTTTAATGCTATAGCCTGTAAGTGCATACCCTTCACTTACAAATGCCCGGTTGTTTGGCAAATCGAGTGTTAAAAAAAGTGGTGTAGGACTAATGGACCCTAAAATACTTGAAGCATTACTGCCATTATAATCCATCTTAAAAAGAGCATCATTAGCGGTTGTGGTAGCACCGCTACCATCGTTAAAAGTATAATATACCTGGGCCTGGCTGCGGCCTGCTATCGATGCCAAGAGCAATAATAAAGCAAAAAAATATCGGCTATAACGCCCAAAATTCCTGTTAAGAAGTAAAAATTTTTTCATAATAAGTTATTAATATTGTTATGGCTATCTGGGTAAAATTATTATTAATTCTTCCACGCCTCTTGCAATTCACTTTATAAGCAGTTCTATTGTCTACAATAACAGAATTCACTTTAATAACTATACGCAACCCACTCTGATACATTATAAAAGACATTGATAGATGATAGCCGATACTACACAACCCCTGTCTTAAAATAAGTCAGGGGTTGTATTTACTTTAGATTTCCTCTTTCAATACATGGTATTAAAATCCGGTACAAATCATTACCACTATGGTCTTGGAGGGTAAATGCCTTCCAATGCAATGATGTAAGTAACCGCAAGCACTGGTTGTATTACACTAAAAGGTCGATTATCGCCAGACGGTTGGATCATTTTAGGACTCATTTGCTGATCAGGATTAGATGAGGAATAAGAACTGTAAAGCGTACCTGGTCCRGCGTCAATTGTTGAAGCCGGGACTCCTGCAGACGGTTGTATTAAGTCTCCGCCGCCCGAGAACGCGTTTACAACGTGACTATGTGCCGGCATTTGCGCAGGAGTTAGTGTCACATTTTCACTGCCGT
>NZ_JBFUKF010000248.1:0-7388 GCF_056400985.1 Mucilaginibacter sp. P4_G9
TATCCGCACCAGTGCCGAGCAGGTTGAATATCTTGCAGAGCTTGTTGCCAAATATCCTGTTATTTCGATTGAAGACGGTATGGCCGAGGATGATTGGGATGGCTGGAAATTGTTAACCGAAAAACTGGGCAAAACCGTGCAGCTGGTAGGTGATGATTTATTTGTTACCAACACCAAACGTTTACAACGTGGTATTAACGAGGATACTGCTAACTCCATCCTGGTAAAAGTAAACCAAATTGGTTCGTTAACCGAAACTATAAACGCGGTAACCTTAGCGCAAACCAATGGCTATACATCTGTAATGAGCCACCGTTCGGGCGAAACTGAAGATGCAACCATAGCTGATTTAGCCGTAGCATTAAATTGCGGTCAGATCAAAACCGGTTCGGCTTCACGTTCAGACAGGATCGCTAAATACAACCAATTGCTTCGTATTGAAGAAGAATTGGGCAGCAATGCAAAATTCATTGGTAAGGATTTTAAATTCTACAAAAAATAATTTAAACATATTAAAGAGCCATCTGCATAAAAGCAGGTGGCTCTTTTTTTATATAAGCCTATTGTCAGCCTAATATCTTTGGTTGATAATTAAGTAACACCTGTTACGTTATAAACAAATACCGGTAATAAAATTTTGATGGACAAGAAAAGGATTTTGCGTGGATTGGGCTTATTGTTGCTTTTAGCTTTGATTATTGCTTTTGACAGAGTTACCAAGATATATGTAAGGGATCATATCCATTTTTCCATCATCATAACCGTTGTAAAAGATTTTTTAACCATTACCCGGGTTGAAAATACCGGTGCTTTTTTAAGCCTGGGCAATTCGCTGCAAAATCCATGGCGTTTTATTATTCTTACGCTTTTACCGGGAGCGGCGCTTATTTGGGGGTTACTATATGTTTTATTAAAACCCAATCTTAACCTGCTTAACCAGGCAGGTATTATAACAATTTTGGCCGGTGGCATAGGCAACCTGTATGATAGAGCCGTTTACGGCAGTGTAACCGATTTTGTGCACATGAATTTTGGCATTTTTGAAACCGGCGTGTTCAATGTAGCTGATGTGGCTATTATGGTAGGTGTAGGTATGTTGCTGTTAAACGCTTTTCTGCGTGAGCGGGAAGAAAAAAAGCAAGCTGCCAATGATAAGCCGGTTACAGTATAATTATACGCCATTACACACTTGTAATCTCAAATCTGCATATCGGAACCCCTATCTCAAAATCTGCATATTTGCACATTTGATACTATCTGATATTAAAACTGTATCTTTGCAGAAATTTAATGCCTTGTTAAAACATGAGGACATTATCAATTTATAATATTACAAGCACATCTGCACATCATAAATTTGCAAATCTGCACATTTACAAGAATCATGTCATTCGAAAATTTAAAATTAATTGAGCCTATCCTCAAGGCCTTAAAAACTGAGGGATATACAACCCCAACTCCTATACAGGCGCAAGCCATCCCTATTGTATTAAATCACCGCGACCTGTTGGGATGCGCGCAAACAGGTACAGGTAAAACAGCTGCTTTTGCATTACCCACTTTACAGTTGTTGTACCAGGACAGGATGGCTCATAAAGAGCAGAAAACCATCAAGGCTTTGGTTTTAACACCAACCCGCGAGCTGGCAATACAAATTGCCGAAAGCTTTAYGGCTTATGGTAAAAATACCGGTTTAAAAAACCTGGTGATCTTTGGTGGGGTATCGCAAAATCCACAGGTTGACGCTTTACGTCGGGGTGTTGATATTTTGATAGCAACTCCTGGTCGTTTATTAGACCTGATGAACCAGCGCTTTGTGCACCTGGAGCATGTTAAAATGCTGATACTTGATGAGGCCGACCGTATGCTGGATATGGGCTTTGTAAACGATGTAAAAAAGATCATCGCCAAAGTTCCTGCAAAAAGACAAACACTGTTTTTCTCAGCTACTATGCCTAAGGAAATTCAGCATCTGGCTGATACCATATTAACGAATCCTGAAAGGATAGAAGTTACACCGGTATCGTCAACTGCCGATACCATACAGCAATCATTATATTATGTAGAGAAGAATGACAAAAAATCATTGCTCATCCACATATTAAAAGATAAAGAAATTAAAACAGCCCTGGTGTTTACCCGTACAAAACACGGCGCCGATAAAGTGGTGAAAGACCTGGTGCGCGTTGGCATAACTGCCGAAGCTATTCATGGTAACAAATCACAAAACGCACGTCAGCGGGCATTAAGCAACTTTAAAAGCCGTGCTACACGTGTGCTGATAGCTACCGATATTGCCGCACGCGGTATTGATATTGATGAGCTTACCCATGTAATAAACTACGAGTTGCCAAATATTCCCGAAACCTATGTACACCGTATTGGCCGTACGGGCCGTGCCGGTGCCGATGGTATAGCGCTTTCTTTTTGCGATGAGGAAGAGATCCTGTTTTTAAGAGATATTCATAAACTGATAGCTAAAGAAATTCCTGTTGAAGAAGGGCACCCGTATCCAATGAGCCCGGCGGCTATGACTGCAAGGCTGATAGCCGGTGATTCAAAAAAAGGATCGGGCAGTTTTAAGCGCGACAATGGCAGGAGCGGCAGTGGTCGCAGACCATCAGGTGGTGGCGGCGGCCAGCGCAGCGGCAATAGCCGCTCGGGCGGCAGTAGTGGCATGAGTGGAGCAAGCCGTTCTTCGGGCAGAAGGTAGTTCATTAGTTCATTGGTCTTTGCAATTGGTTAACTGCTTTGCTTGTCTTAAACTTTTCACCAATAAACTGATGAACCAGTGAATCAAAAAAAACTTGTTTCGCTCAAAAAAAATAAATAGCTTTAAATGAAATTCACAGGGCTCGTATCAATGAAACGCTTAATTGACCTTTTTAAGAATAAATTCTTTTTGGTTACGCTGGCTTTTTTAGTGTGGATGATATTTTTTGATAAAAACGACCTGTTCTCGCAGTACGAATATCGCCGCCAGGTAAGCAAGCTAACCCAGGAACGTGATTTTTATAAAGCCCAAACCGACCAGGTAACCAAAGAGCTTAATGAACTCAGCTCAAACCCTCAGCAACTGGAAAAATTCGCCCGCGAAAAATATCTCATGAAAAAAGAGAATGAGGATGTTTACCTGGTAGTGCCGGAGAAAACGGAAAAGTAGAATCAAGATATAAGATATTTTAAAAGCGATGGGTTTAGGCCTATCGCTTTTTTTGTGAAATAAAACAGGAAAAAGCAGGGGCTTTGTGCGATTCCCTCCCAACGGGAGGGTGCAGGGAGGGGTTTCTGTAACATTAAAGCAAATGCTATTGTTTTAATAAATCCAGGTCAAAATCCTTCGGTAATTTAATAGCGGGATTATCCTTAATAATTTCAATTACTTTACTTTCAAGAGTTCTTAACACATTAAGCATATCGTTTTTCATTTCGGATTCTGTAAAACGCAAAAATTGTATTCCAAAGCTTTCTAATTTTTGCTGTCTTATTTCATCTTTGGCAAATGCCTCTTCATTATTATGCGACATGCCGTCAATTTCAATAGCCAGCATTAGATCCTTACAGTAAAAATCAACTATATAATTATCAATAAAGCGTTGACGATCAAAATCGAACCCTAATAGTTTATCGTTTTTTAATTCATTCCATAATAATAATTCACCATCAGTCATGTTTTTGCGGAGCTTGCGAGCTAAGGCTTTTAAAGTTGGGTTGTATGGAATGATCTTTTTAGCCATGAGAGTGCTGTTTATGTCGCTTTAAGAAACCCCTCCCTGCACCCTCCCGTTGGGAGGGAATCGCACGGGGCCGTTGCTTTTGAATTGCTACTTCTTTACCACTTAGCACTATTAAACTTCTTATTTCTTAAGCTTAAACCTCTCCTTCACGTTTCCTTAAAAACCATTCGCCACTCAATAGCAGGAGTATCAGTACAAACAGCCATTTTACATCAATAATATCGCTGTAATGCTTGTCTTCATATACCACGGTTTTGATGTTGTCATTCTTGCGGATCATATCGGCAAGTTGGCTTACCTGGCCTGGCTGCAACATTTGGCCGCCGCTTTGCTTAGCAAGCGAGCTTAGCAACTGGTGATTTGCCGCGCTTTGGCGTGTTTCCAGGTTAAGGGCTTTGACGGTTAACTGCCCGGCAGCTTTAAACAGGCTTTTGCCGTTTTGGGTAGAAGCATTGTAAGCGTACTCGCCAACAGGTAATGTCCCTGCATCCAACTGATAGCTTTGCCCTGAGCGACTGAAAAGGAAACTGTAATTTTTACCGGTAACGCTTTTCAGGTCGATCTTAACATCTGGTGTATTAATGAGTTCGAGGGCATCGTTATATAGCTCGGCGTTCAGGATCACATTTTCACCTTCATCAAATACATTACGGGCCGGGTATACGCGGAAGCGCTGGCGGTTGGCGTTTGCCGTTAAATATTGTACGGTTTGGCTCAATAGTTCATCGGTTGCATTACGGTTGCCGTAATTCTGAAACTCGGCTAATTGCCAGCGCCAGATGCCTTCGCCCGCTAATATGGCTGTGCGGCGACCGGCCTCATCTCCAAAAGCAAGCAGGGGATAGGTGGTAGCTATAGCACCAATCTTTTGCCGTAATAAAATGGTAGTTGCTGCGGATGTTCCATAGCTGCCAAAAGGCGCCAGTAAGGGTGGCAAAGTGCTTATCTTTTTTCGTGATGAATCGGATAGGGTAAAAGCTGCAAAACCAGCTTCCGGCAGGGCATAAACTTCCTGGGTTTCGCTTCGGCCCGCGCTTATTTTTACTACGTTTTGTTCGGTATTAAAAGTCTGCAGGTCGCTTTGCGAACCTATAACATACCAAACTGGCGTTTTACTCCTGGCGATGAAATTTCTTAATGGTGCAAAACTGCCTGCATTAACCTGGTAAAGTACTATCAGGCTGTAGTCGGCCAGTTTAATGCCAGCGATATCTGCCAACAGCGAGGTTTTTACCTCAAAATTCCTGTTGGTTTCAATAGCCTGTTTAATAACCGTAATATCCGGGTGTGCACTTTGGTACAGCATTAGCACCTTTTGGCGGGCGTCCAACACATCTACATAAATAACTTCCGTATTGTTTTGGGTGGATAACTCATTTTTTACAGGGGTTATACTGATGGTAAATTTTCTTAATCCCTTTTTATCCGCCATTAATTTAATGGGAACAAGCTTTTTTAAATCGGTGCCTGCTACCGGGATGGTTTGAGCGAAAACCTGTTTGCCATCTTCGGTAACGATTAAACGCATGTTTTCGCCTTTACTTTGGTAAGCAGCAGCCAAAACCTCCACCTCAAAATTATTACCTAAAAAAGCGGTTTTGTTATAGTTTACGTTGCCTATCAGCAAATCGCGTTTAGCACCGGTATCGCCAAGGGCGATGGTATAGATGCTGGTTTTAATGTTTTTGGCTTCGTATTGCGGGTCGTTACCCTGGTTATATAAACCATCGGTAGCCAAAACTAAAGCACCGATATTTTGATTTACAAATTTGTTGTTCAGCTGGCGCAGGGCATTAGCTATATCGGTTTGCCTGCCATTGAATTTATTGGAGAGGCCATTGTTTAGGTCTTTATCAAAGTTAAACTCCTGCACATCATATTTATCGCCAAGGTCCTGCTTCAATTTAGCCAGGTCGGTAACAAGTTTATCAGCGTTAAAGCCGGGAGTTTTAAACGCCTTGATAGATGCGGAATTATCCTGTGCAATTAACACCAATGGTTTCTGCGGATTGTACTTTATGGTTTTCACTAATGGAGATACCAGCAGCATCGCGATAAAAAATATCACCAACGCCCGGATAACCGAAAGCCCATACCTGAAAAATTTACCCAGGTTAACAGGTTGCCGGTACAACAGCCAGGCGTATAATAACCCCAGCACCAAACAGGCGGGTACCCACCATCCCGAAACCGAACCCCATGTAAGTGAAAACTGCATATAAGTTTGCGTAACACGCTATCCGTTTTACGTTCACTTGCAAAATGCGAAATTATTGTGAAATGAGCGGAATTAGTTTTAAGGTAATAGCTGTTAACCAAAGAAGGCAAGCGAAAGCTTGCCTTCTTTGGTATATAAGTTGTTCCAAACTTGCTTCTGCATCCCACATGCTTGATGTAAAGCATGCAGGCTACTTGTCCTATGAGATTCTGAAACAAGGATGGCCGCCGTTTCGTTTTTTGACTTTTTCCTTTTGAATTAAACTAAAGCATCCCGCCATCAACAGGAATTACCTGCCCGGTGATGTAGGTTGCCATATCTGATGCCAGGAAAACGCAGGCATTTGCCACATCTTCGGTTTCGCCGCCGCGTTTAAGCGGGATCGCGGCTGCCCAGCCTTCAACCACTTTAGGGTCAAGTATTTCGGTCATTTCGGTTTTAATGAAGCCCGGTGCAACTACGTTGGTACGTATGTTACGTGAGCCTAATTCTTTAGCCATTGATTTGGAGAAACCGATGATGCCAGCTTTTGAAGCTGCATAGTTAGCCTGCCCCGCATTACCTTGTACACCCACAACCGAGCTTATGTTGATGAACACGCCATTGCGGTTCTTCATCATGATCTTGGAAGCTGCTTTGGTAACATTGAAGATAGATTTAAGGTTCACATTTAAAACCTCGTCCCATGCTTCTTCGGTCATGCGCATCAGCAAACCATCTTTGGTTATACCAGCGTTATTAACTACTATATGTAAGGTGCCAAAATCAGCTATTATGTCTGAGATTAGTTTTTCGGCTTCATCAAATTTAGAAGCATCAGAACGGTAGCCCTTTACCTGCGTGCCAAAACTTTGCAGTTCCTGTTCCAGTACCTGGCCTTTTTCTACAGATGATAAATACGTAAAAGCTACATTAGCGCCGTGCTCGGCAAACTTTTCGGCTATTTTACGTCCTATTCCTTTTGATGCACCGGTGATAAGTGCGGTTTTTCCTTCTAATAATTTCATTTATGTACTATTTCGGGCGGTGAAGTTAGTTGTTTTAGTATCAAGTATCAAGTAGTTAGTATCAAGACGGATTTAGCAGCAGGTAGCTGGTGAATAACAATCGTGTTATGGTAGCTTGCTACTCAATTTAAGCCCCTAAAAATGAGCGTATTTGTACCCTGCATATTTTTTTAATTTGTCTTGCTACTTGATACTAACTACTTGCTACTAATTTACTACCTTTGCGGCTCAAAAAATCACTGTAAATGAGCCAGTCTGTTCAAATAAAAAACGCTTTAATTTCTGTTTACTATAAAGACAACTTAGAGCCTATAATTCTTGAGTTAAATCGCCTTGGTGTTAATATATATTCAACCGGTGGTACCGAAACTTTTATCCGTAATTTAGGGGTAAATGTAATCCCTGTTGAAGACCTTACCTCATACC
>NZ_JBFUKF010000249.1:0-7385 GCF_056400985.1 Mucilaginibacter sp. P4_G9
GTCCTTTAGCTTAATTGGCGAGCTTTCCATCCAGCCGGAATATTTAATCACTTCATCCAGCACGTCGATGGCGATAACTACCTGGTCCGAACATTTATCCCGGCCACAGATGGATTTACCCAGCTCAGGCAAAAAATCCGGATTGGTAAGTGCCTGGGTACCAACAATAATACGGTGGATACCGGCATCTATCAATTCTTTTACTTTATCGATACTGCGGATTCCTCCGCCATACTGTACTTTCATGTCGGTTTTACGGATCACATCAAACAGGTATTGCTGATTGCTGAAATCGTTTTTGGCGCCATTCAAATCAATGATATGGATGAAGTTGGTGCCGTTGCTCTGGTAGCGCTCAATCATTTCCTCGAGCGTTACATCATATTCTGTTACCTGTTGGTAATCACCCTCACGTAGTCGTACTACTTTTTTATTCAGAATATCAATAGCAGGAATTATATACATGTCTTTTATAATTTTGAAAAGTTTGTTAATAATGTTTCACCATACACGCCCGATTTTTCGGGATGAAATTGTACGCCATAAAAATTATCCCGCCAAATTGATGCCGAAAATTCATTATTATAATTGGCCGACAATAACGTGTAAGTTTCATCATACTCAATAAAGTATGAATGTACAAAGTAAAAATGTGAACCTGACGGTATATTTTTAAATAATGGGTTTTCTTTTTCGGGGAATACCTGGTTCCAGCCGGTATGCGGAACTTTATATAAGTTGCTATCCTTAAACCTTAAAGTTTTAATTGGAAAGATATCCAACAGGTTTGAATCTCCCTCCTCAGAATGAGAAGTGAGCAACTGCATGCCCACACAAATTCCAAGCGTCGGCTTTTTTAACGCCTTAATAGTTGGAACCAGGCCCGTTGATTCCAGCTTTTTCATAGCCGCACCGGCATGCCCAACACCCGGAATAATATAACGATCATATAGGGCAAAATCCTCTTCGCTATTAATCATACCATAAGGAATGCCCAAACGCTCAAGCGCTGCTGTAAGGGAAAAAATATTTCCGGCTCCGTATCTTATTATACCTATGCCCCCCCCGCCCCCTGAAGGGGGAGCTTTTGATGGGGCAGGTTCAACTACCTCCGTATAATTTTGTGTTATTTCATCCATGCTTTTTCAACTCTTGTTCCCCCTTCAGGGGGTTAGGGGGCTTTACAATAAGCCCTTAGTGCTTGGTAAAACCATCTTATTTACATCACGCTTTACCGCCATTTTTATTGCCTTGGCAAAGGCTTTAAATATAGCTTCAATTTTGTGATGTTCGTTTTGTCCTTCGGCTTTTATATTTAAATTACATTTTGCCGCATCGCTAAACGATTTAAAAAAATGATAAAACATTTCAGTCGGCATTTCGCCTATCTTTTCTCTTTTAAATTCTGCATCCCAAACTATCCAGTTGCGGCCGCCAAAATCAATGGCTGCCTGTGCCAGGCAATCATCCATCGGCAGGCAAAAACCATAGCGTTCTATACCCATTTTATTACCCAAAGCTGTAGCAAAAATCTCGCCTAACGCAATACCGGTATCTTCAATGGTATGGTGTTCGTCGATATGCAGGTCGCCGTTGGCAATAATTTCAAGGTCGATACTGCCGTGACGGGCAATCTGGTCGAGCATGTGATCAAAGAAATGTAAACCGGTAGAAACCTTAGCTTCGCCTGTACCATCCAGGTTTATTTTAATGTAAATGTCGGTTTCTTTTGTACTGCGACGGTGCTCTATTACCCGTTCGCCCAGTTTTAAAAACTCGTAGATCTTTTGCCAGTCGGTAGTTTCAAGTGCAATGGTATCGCCTATATGGTCTTCTTCGGTAAACTCTCCGCCACCTAAGCCCGAGTGATTATTTAGCCAGATGGCTTTTGCACCCAGGTTTTTGGCCAGCAGCACATCATTTTTCCTGTCGCCTATGGTAAATGATCCTTTCAAATCATATTTTTCAGTATTAAGGTATTGTGTAAGCAAACCGGTTTTAGGCTTGCGCGTGGGGGCGTTATCTGCAGGGAAGGTACGATCGATACAAATGTTTGAAAACTTTACACCCTCGCCTTCAAATGTTTTAAGGATAAGGTTATGTACCGGCCAAAAAGTATCTTCAGGATAAACGGCGGTGCCTAAACCATCCTGGTTGGTTACCATTACCAGCTCAAAATCAAGCTCTTTTGCTATTTTGGGCAGGTAAGTTAACGCGCCGGGATAAAAAGTAAGCTTTCCGAAGGAATCGATTTGCTCATCCGGCGTTTCGTTAATCATGGTGCCATCACGGTCTACAAAGAGTATTTTCTGCAGTTTGCTCATTTAAAATTCTGTAAGGTGTTAAGTAATATAGTATTCTCATCAGGCGTACCTACAGTAATGCGTAAGCTGCCCTCGCACAGTTCAATTTTGGAGCGGTTGCGCACAATGATACCTTTGGCCACCAGGAAATTATAGATCCCGTTGGCATCCGTAGTTTTAACCAGGATAAAATTAGCATCAGACGGATAAATATCTAACACAAAATCAAAGTCTTTTAAAGCAAGTACCAGCCTGTCGCGCTGGGCAAGGGTTTCCTTTATCCAGGCATTCACCTGTGAAACATTATCCAAAGCCTCTAAAGCCAGTTGTTGTGATGACTCGTTGACGTTATAAGGCGGCTTAACTTTATTCATTACCTCGATGATCTCCTCGCTTGCAAAAGCCATCCCCACACGTAAGCCAGCCAGCCCCCATGCTTTGGAGAGGGTTTGCATCACTACGAGGTTAGCATACTCGGTAAGTTCCTGTATAAAAGTTTTTTGGCGACTGAAATTGATATAAGCTTCATCAACCACCACAATACCATTAAAGTTGGCCAGCAGAGTTTCCACATCCTCCCGGTTGATGGAATTGCCTGTTGGGTTATTTGGAGAACAAATGAATATCAGCTTGGTATGCTCATCAATGGCTTCGGCAATGCCTTCTAAATTAAGCTGGTATTCGGGTGTAAGGTTAACTTTTCGAGCCTCAATATCGTTGATGTTGGCCGATACCTCGTACATGCCATAAGTAGGGGGCACAAGGATTACATTGTCGACACCCGGGTTGCAGAAGCTGCGGAAAAGGATATCAATAGCCTCATCGCTACCGTTGCCTATAAATATGTTACGCGGCGGTACGCCTTTAATTTCGCTCAGGCGCATTTTTACCTTGTACTGTAGTGGATCCGGATACCGGTTAAATTGTTGATCCAACGGCGAACCATAAGCATTTTCGTTTGCATCCAAAAAAACACTTGCCTCTCCCTGGTATTCGTCCCGTGCGGAGGAGTAGGGGACAAGGCGCTTGATATTTTCGCGTAATATATTATTGATGTTGTACATTAATTTTTAATCTTTCTCGATAAACGAATTTTTTCTAATCCCTCATTGTTTGGGGCCTACCTATGACAAGTTGAGGAATCCCAGACTTACGAAGTTTTAAAAACTTCGTAAGTCTTTCGCCGATTTGTCATTCCCCGTTCAGAGTCCCCGGATTTTAGCTCTCGCAATGACGATTTAATCATTACTCCTGATTGAAATCGCGTTCCTATGCGCATGCAACCCTTCCATCTCGGCTAAAATTTCAACGGTGGGGCCAATGTTCCTGATCCCTTCCCTGGTAATATGCTGGAAAGTGATTTTTTTAACAAACGAATCTACAGATACACCTGAGTAAGCCCTTGCATAGCTGCTGGTAGGCAGTGTATGGTTGGTTCCAGATGCATAATCGCCTGCACTTTCGGGGGTTAAATTACCCAGGAAAACCGAACCGGCATTAATAATGCTTCCAGTGATCTGCTCCCAGCTATGGGTTGCTAAAATCAAATGTTCGGGCGCATATTGATTACTGAAATCCATTGCTTCGGCAAGGCTGGATGTAACTACGATGTACGAATTATCCAGCGCTAACCCTGCAATTTCGGCACGCGGTAAAATCGGTAATTGTTTTTCTATTTCTGCCAGTACCGCCTCTGCAATGGCCGTCGATGTACAAACTAAAACAGATTGGCTATCAATACCATGCTCGGCCTGAGCCAGCAGATCGGCAGCTATATAGGCCGGGATGGCGGTACTATCAGCAATAACCAAAACCTCCGATGGGCCGGCCGGCATGTCAATAGCGGTTGTGGTTGTTGATTGAATGATGGTTTTGGCCTTAGTTACAAACTGGTTACCCGGACCGAAGATTTTATCAACTTTAGATATACTTTGGGTACCATATGCCATTGCCGCAATAGCCTGCGAACCACCGGCCAGGTAGATCTTATCGATGCCCAATAATAAAGCTACATAAGCTATAAATGCGTTTACCTTACCACTTTTTTGTGGTGGCGAGCAAACCACAATTTCATGGCAACCGGCAATACGGGCCGGAATGCCCAGCATTAAAAACGTACTTGGCAAAACGGCCGAGCCGCCTGGAATATACAGACCAACTTTTTCAATCGGCCTTAACTCGCGCCAACAGGTTACCCCGGGCATGGTTTCTACCTTGTCCTCGGTTTTTAACTGCGTTTGATGAAATTTATAGATGTTACTATAAGCGGTTTCAAGAGCAGCCTTTTGTTGGGCGGTTATGGCTGTTGCCAGTTCTTCCAGTTCGGCTTTATCCAGGTAAAGTTTGCTGAGTTCAACTTTGTCAAACTTTTGGGCATAATCGATTAAGGCCCTATCGCCATGTT
This sequence comes from Mucilaginibacter sp. P4_G9, assembly GCF_056400985.1. NCBI lineage: Bacteria > Pseudomonadati > Bacteroidota > Sphingobacteriia > Sphingobacteriales > Sphingobacteriaceae > Mucilaginibacter > Mucilaginibacter sp. P4_G9. The sequence goes on from NZ_JBFUKF010000249.1 coordinate 4,708, forward strand.
GCTGAACGTTGGCTATCACTTCCTCCACAACAGCGCGGATCTCATTAGCCGGGTCAACATTACGCTGAACCAGTTGCCGGATGTCGCTTGCAGCAAGTTCTGAATAATTGTATGTCTTCATAAGCCCCCTCTAAATCTCCCCCGGTAGGGGAGACTTTTTGATTTTTCTTAATTAATCAGTATAATTTAAAGCCCTCCCTTTCGGGGAGGTAGGTGGGGCTGCCGCCCTACAATATTATCTTCTCAATCGGCATTACTAAAATGCCTTGTGCGCCGGCTTGCTTTAGCTGGCTTATCCTATCCCAGAAATCGCGCTCGGGGATAACGGTGTGTACAGCAACCCAGTCGGCTTCGGCCAATGGTATTACCGATGGGCTTTTTACGCCGGGCAATAAAGCAATCACCGTATCAAGATTATCTTTATGAACGTTAAGTACTACGTACTTAGTCTCTTTTGCACGCAAAACAGATTGGATACGTTGTATAAGTTCCAGCACCAAATCATGGTTTTCGGTTGTCTTGCTGCCTATCAATACTGCCTCTGACGACATTACATCGGCGAACGGCTTTAAACCATTGCTTTTTAAGGTACCGCCGGTAGAAACAAGATCACAAATGGCATCGCTTAAACCCAGGCCGGGAGAGATTTCTACAGAGCCGGATATCGTACGGATATCCGATTGTATCCCTTGCTCTTTCAAAAACTTTCCTAATATAACAGGATAAGTAGTTGCAATAGCTTTGCCGTTCAAATCGGCAAGCGATTTAATGCTATTATCGTTTGGCACTGCTATTTTAAGGGAGCATTTACCAAAACCCAAACGCTGCAGGTAGCTTACTTCAACTTCGGTTTCCCGTATCACATTTTCGCCTACAATACCCAGGTCGGCAATGCCATCCTGTACGTATTCGGGAATATCATCATCGCGAAGAAAAAGAATCTCTAAAGGGAAGTTTGATACCGGTGAGATAAGCGAGCTTTTGTAATTTTCGAAGTTTAAGCCGCAATTTTTTAATAATTCAACGGATTTTTCGTTGAGGCGGCCAGATTTCTGGATCGCTATTTTAAGTGTTTTCACAAAATGAATTTAAGGAACTATAATAAAAAAGAGTATAAACGGAGTTTGTTATTTCGCGTAGAAACATACATTTAGCTGATCACCACATGGTGGTGATGCAGATGGAGATGATGTAAAGCGATACCGTTCATTTTTTTATAGTATACTACGGGTAAGTCGCCGCAAATATAGACAGATGTTTTTTAAATCAAAATTTAATGTGAATTTGTCGGAATCAGAGTTTACAGAATTTTAGGATTAACAGAATCTTGTCCCAGTCAGGATCTCTAACGAATTTAAGAAATTAACCGAATTTTAAGATTCTGTCCATTCTTTAATTCTGCAAATTCTGATTCAGATCATTTTCATCATACTCATAAATACCGCCCTCTTCTCCAAAATCCTTTATCAGCCTAAGGTGTTTCACCTTTTCTATATCCTTTATATTGATAAGCTCCGGGTTTTCGAGCGCTTTAAACCAGATGAGATAGAAATGCCTGATCTGGTAAAATTTGGCCACATCCTTCTTGAAAAACCTGTGTGGGACAAGATATGATGACATGCCCGAGAAGAAATAAACAGCCTCATGTGCATCTGTATAAATGGTAACTTTAGGGTCGAACCGGCTTTTATCAATCGTTTTAAGATAGGCTGCGAACGGCGATTCCATCCAACTGTTATCGGTATATCCGGGATTTCCATATTGGTCGGCTACCTGGTCGTCATACCGGCCTTTATCAATAAAAAACTCCTTGGTAACAAATCCAAGCATCAGCAATATCATTAAGCCGGCTAATATTTTGCGGGTAGTAGTGTTTGCCATTTTTTTAAGCAGCAGCAATCCCCAGCTGGTATAGCCCCATAGCGCTGGTATATACATAGGCGCCAGCAGGCGATGGTTAATGCGCTCGTACCGCGAAAAAGTTGATGATATTACGATGAACAAACCATAAACCAAAGCGAAGGTAATAGCCAGGTTTTCGTAACTATCAAGGTGGCGGCGGTAATAATTATAGGCCAACGCCGCGATAAAACCAATAAATATAATTGTGGCCAATGGTACCGATAGCCAATACTGGTTGGGTGTAAGTCCCATCCAGTCGCAAATTACGTTACCAAAATAATATAGGTTTTTACCAAACGAAGTAATAGATGGTTCGCGCGGGCCGGTAGTAGTGCCCGACATGAAAGCGTTAAACAGTAAATTGCTTACCAGCAGAGAAATGCAAACAAAGCCATATATGATAATGTGAATTATCTTCTTTTTAAGCGGCAAAAACCTGTCGAGCAGCAAAAGTAAGCCGCCGGTGCCCACAATAGTAACTGCAGCATAGCGGGTAACGCAGCCTATTGCGGCTATCAGCGCTGCAATTACTAATGTTTTAATGGTATGCTTTAAAAGATATTCCCTAAACGCGACGATGAAAAACAGGGTCTCTAAGATAAACAGCGTCTCTGACCATAAATAGGAGTAAACCTGCAGCAATGCCGGGCTCAATATAATAGCTACTAACATTAACCATTTATATATACGCGATGCCGGAACAAACCTGTGCATAATCCATCCGCTGGTGTATATCAGGGTGGCAAACATTAACCCGTTCAATATCGCCCCAAAAG
>NZ_JBFUKF010000250.1:0-7316 GCF_056400985.1 Mucilaginibacter sp. P4_G9
TTGCTTTGTAGTAAATAAGATATGAGCTAAAAAGTCATGCCAAAAACTCTCCCAACGATTAAAAATCTTTGACGCCAATCGGTTGCCGGATATGGTGCAGTTTAAGTACCAAGGCATGGACGAAAACGCTTTCAGGTTGGTACATGCCAACTATTTATGAAGACCTGACTGATACCTCTCCCCTGCCCGCTTGCACCTGAAAATGCAGGTAAAACAAAAAATACATCAATCAAAAAAGGCAACAGACAGCTATTCGATAGCAATATGATATGTTGGATCTTCGATGATGTTCACATCAATAACCTCAGCTGCGTTTTTAAGTAGTATGCGGCAATCCTGACTCAAATGTTTTAGGTGAAGCTTTTTGCCTGCCCGATGGTAACGTTCTGTCAATTTATTTAATGCGTCGATGCCCGACATATCGGATACCCTGCTTTCCTTAAAGTCGATTATTACTTCTTCAGGATCAGTTAATACATCAAACTTATCATTGAAGGCGGTTACAGAGCCAAAGAATAATGGTCCAAATATCTCGTAATGTTTAACACCTGCATCGTCCACATATTTTCTGGCCCTGATCCTTTTTGCACTTTCCCAGGCAAACACTAATGCTGAAATAATCACGCCAATTAGTACAGCTAAAGCAAGGTTATGAAGCCAGATAGTGATCAGCGCTACCAATATGCCCACAAACACATCTTGTTTGGGCATTTTATTGATGATACGGAAACTAATCCATTCAAATGTGCCAATGGCCACCATGATCATTACACCGGTTAAGGCAGCCATTGGTACACGTTCGATGACAGGAGAACCAAATAAGATAATCATAAGTATGGTTAATGAAGCGATAATCCCCGACAATCTTGCCCTGGACCCGGCAGAAAGATTTACTAATGTTTGTGCGATCATCGGGCAGCCGCCCATTCCAAAGAAAAACCCGTTTAAGATATTGGCACTTCCCTGTGCGATAGCTTCACGGTTGCCATTGCCACGGGTAGCGGTCATTTCATCAACCAGATTTAATGTTAGCAGTCCTTCTGTTAAGCCAACGCCTGCCATAATAGCGGCGTAAGGAAAAATAATTTTTAAGGTATCTAAATTAAACGGCACCGATGGAATATGAAATGGCGGGAAACCACCGCTTACTGCTGCAATATCTCTAACTGTTTTGGTGTGTATTCCGAAACAAAGAACAATGATAAAGACAACAATGATTGCAATTAAAGACGGCGGTACTGCCTTAGTTATTCGAGGTAATAAAACAACAATTCCAATGGTGAGGGCCACCAATCCGGCCATAATATAAAGTGGAGTTCCCGTTAACCAGGCTTCATGGCCGCCCACAACTGTCTTAAACTGTTCCAGCTGTGCCATAAAAATGATCACAGCTAATCCGTTGACGAATCCATACATTACAGGTTGCGGCACAAGGCGTATAAATTTACCTAACTTGAATAAGCCAACTAATATTTGAATGGCTCCCGCTAAAGCTACGGCTGCAAAAACATAATCAAGACCGTTAGATTTCATTAGGGCAATTAATACAACAACGGTAGCACCAGCGCCACCTGAAATCAAACCTGGCCGTCCACCGAATATTGACGTTACCAATCCCATAATGAAAGCTGCATACAAGCCAACCAGTGGGGGAAAACCGGCGAGTATCGCAAATGACAGTGACTCCGGCATCATAGTCATAGCGACCGTAAGGCCTGCAAATATTTCATTTTTGTAATTGATATTTTGGGAAAAGTCGAATAGGTTCAATTTAAAGCCCGGCATATAAAAAATGTGTGTTTAAGGATGAATTTGTCAAGCTCGCAGGAATATCAACATCAAAAAAAGATGAATGCACAACTCGTGCAAAATGTAAAAAAGAAATTGTTTGAAAAAAATATCATGACGTTTTCGCAGCGTAAACTTAAAGGCCTTGACTATTTTATTAGTCTACCGGGAGGTAACTCAGGGTGGTGTACCTGGACTATTGGATATGGCATTTGTCATTGACGCAAAGTTAGTAAATTGGGCCAATAATCGTACTCTTCCTAAAACTGAACTACAAAGAAAGCGGGGTGCCGATTTGGTAACACCCCGTTCTGTTTATTTTTAGAGGAACTTTTACTGTTTCACTAATGGTTCCTATTAGGGTTGACTTTCCGTACTTTTTGCTGTACTTGCTTTGTTTTTGATTGAAAAGCCGGCAGATTAAATCCCTTATGAAATCAAACATCTCTACTCCTATCAACTTCCACCCGAAGCAGTATTTAACCGCCTCAACAACTCCTCGCGCGATGATTTTGACAATGGAATTTTGGCCGGTTTTATAATTACCTGGTGGTTTTCAACTTTTTCGATTTTGGGTATTGCCACAATGTACGATTTATGGATCCTCAAAAACTGGTCGCCGGGTAGCTTATTTTGTAATTCGGCCAGGGTCATGCGGGTTAGGGTTTGTTTATTTTGCTCTACTATGCACACATAATTATCCTGTCCCTGTATGTACAGTATATCGCCAAATACAATTTGCACCCAGTTATGGCCATCTTTTACAAATAAACACTTTTGATGCCCGCTGTTTGGTGGAGCCGGTTGCTGCATCCGGCCATTGGCCAACTGGCAGGCCTGCAAAAACCTGCTAAAATTTATAGGTTTAAGCAAATAATCGGTAGCAGCCAGGTCGAAGCCTTTTAAGGCATGTTCGGCATAAGCTGTTGTGAATATTATTTGCGTTTTATGCTTCACCAGGCCTGCAAACTCCAGGCCTGAAATATCGGGCATATTGATATCCAAAAACACCAGGTCTGTTGGCGTCGAATCCAGGTAGGTTAAAGCTTCGGTAGCACTTAAAAACACCGTATTTAATTGCAAATAAGGTACTTTTTGGGCATGTATTTTTATAATGTCCAGCGCAACCGGTTCGTCATCTATGGCAATTGCGTTAATCATTTTTGGGTAATACTTGGTTTAGCATATTCTTTAGTTCCTGGTAGTTTAGTCCTTTGGCTATAATAATTCCGTTGGGGTCAATCAAAAAACTTTGCGGGATGGCGTATATACTATAAAGCTTTGCCACGCTATTGCTCCAGTGTTTTAAATCCGATACCTGTGTCCAGTTTAAATGATCGTCATTAATAGCTTTTATCCAGGCGGCTTTTCCATCGGCAGCATCTAAAGATATACCTAATATTGTAAAATTCCGGTTCCCGAAATCCTGGTAGAGCTGGCGCATGTGCGGATTTTCTGCCCGGCAAGGCCCGCACCACGATGCCCAGAAATCCAGCAATACGTATTTCCCCCTGAAGGCCGATAAACTAACAGGTTTACCGGCAGTATCGTTTTGGGTAAATGCGGGCGCTTTTATGCCGCTAACCAGGTTTTCGCGGTCCAGTAAAAATTTATGGTATTCCTGGCCGGGCACCGAATTTTTGACCTCCGGTGCAAGCTTTTTAAACATCGGATAAATTATATGCACATCCGGAAAAGATCCGCCGTACTCCGATAAACTTACCAGCGCTATATAACTGCCCGGATTATTTATGATAAACTTTTTCAGGATAGGCTTTCTGAGCCGGCTTAAACTATCCTGTTGCGCAGCTAACCTGCGCGAAAGCAGGGCATCGCGGGCCGCTCTTAACCGTACACTAACAGCAAGTTGCTGATTGAATATCGTTTTTAATAATTGCTGCAATTTTTGATCATCCGTATTAATTGCCGATCCGGTAAACTTTCCATTTGCGAGCAAGCCCGGTGTATGGAGGTTGATGGTACCTGTATGCAGATAAAGCTTTAACAGGTCAACCTTGACACCAGCCTTCGTTTTCTGGACAAGGGCATTCAGGCCTGCCCTATCCGGATCGGCAACTAAGGTGGCCGGTAATGGCCTGTCTACCTTGCCGGTAAAAGTATAGTTACCCATTTGCTGATCAAGATCTGCCGAATCAATTATCTTGCGGCCGTCAATCTGCCAGGCTAAAAACAACCGGGTATGTTTATCCATCCCTTTTGTTTTTACTATGAGCCTGAAGGCGCCACCTGCATAATTTTGAGCATTGGCTGCCAGGTACGATAGCAGCGCTATCATAAAAAGAGTAAATTTTTTCATAAGATAAGATATGTGGTTTTATTTATTCAGTTGGAGTTGAAGCAAAACTTTATAATCGGTGCCGGTATTGGAGTTTGCAAGTTTATACCTGCCGGGATAAAGCAGCTCAAGGCGTTTAAGCGTGCTTTTAATGCCGGTATTACCTCCTTTTACCTGGCCATGGCCGGTAATTATTGTATTAACCACTTGCAGGGTTAAACACCCGTTGTTGATGGTAAGGCTGATGTTCACGTTGCTATACTCGTTCATGCTGATGCCATATTTAAAGGCGTTTTCAATAAAAGTGAGCAGCAGCAGCGGTGCAATTTTCCAACCGGGTTCGGCCGCGTTGATCTGCACATCAATTATCATATCCTCTTTTCCGGGTAATCTTGCTTTTTGTAAGGCCAGGTAATTGTTAATAAACTGTATTTCCTCTTCCAGCGGAACAAAGTTGGTATGCATGCCGGTTATAGTGTACCGCAAAAGGTCGGATAGCTGATCTATGCCATCGGCAGTTACCGGTGCGCTTTCCTTTAAGGCGGTGCCATATAAATAATTGAGACTGTTAAATAAAAAATGAGGGTTTAGCTGCGATTTTAAAGCATTCAGCTCATTTTCAGTTTGCTGTAGCTGAAGCTCTTTTTTATGCTTTAACTGGTAAAAGTAATCGCGTATTATACCATATACCATGGCGTAGGCGGCCATTAACAATATAGGCTGGGCTGCAGACCATATACCTGATAGTTCCAATGCATCCAGACGATGCAAGGCCAGCACTATAAAGGAAAGTATACTGATCAGCAGGCTGCCTGCTGCAAACTGGTGCCATTTTAGCTTTGCAAAAAAATACACGTAATTAATTTCTGCCAAAAGCAGAAACAGCGCCACAACGATGATATCGTACCTGAAATTTGCCTGAAAAAAATACTCCCATGCGCTTACCGGGGTTTTATCGACATGAAAAAGATAATCGCCGTTGCGGTTAACATAGTAAATGTAAGGCACAACGGTGAACAGGTTGATGACAGCCCACACGATGCCAAAGTGAGCCAACCAGTTTAACAAAATTTTACGGATGCGGAGTTTCATTTGCTTTCTTTTACCTCAAAGTAAACGAACCAAACAGATACCTTATAATTTATGTGGCGAAACACCCCAAATTTGTGGTGAATGGCGATGGTATGTGGCTTTGTTTGAAACAGCCCACACTTAAGTCATAAACATACTCTTTTGTCAGGATCATTTAATCTTTCAGTTTAAAAACTTGAGGTTCAACAAGCAGGTATTAATCTTGCATAGTAATTCAAAAAATCACAGATAAATACAAAACATATGGATCTTCAACTTAACGGCAAGGTTGCTTTGGTAACCGGCTCAACTGCAGGTATCGGCTATGCCATTGCCAAATCATTAGCCGGCGAAGGCGCCCAGGTATACATCAACGGTCGCGATCAAAATAAAGTTGATGCGGTTGCTCATAAACTGATCAACGAAACCGGCAACAAAAGCATTAAAGGCATCGCTGCCGACTTTTCGGATAAACAACAAATTCAAAACCTGCTAACTCAATTACCCGAGGTTGACATCCTGGTAAACAATGTAGGCATTTTTGAACCGAAAGAATTTTCGGCAATTACAGATGAAGACTGGTTTAAATTTTACGAAGTAAATGTGCTGAGCGGCGTGCGCTTGTCACGCGGCTATTTTGATAAAATGATTGCCAAAAACTGGGGTCGCATCATTTTTATTTCGAGTGAATCGGCACTACAAATTCCCGCCGAAATGATCCATTACGGAATGACCAAAACGGCACAAATTGCAATTGCCCGCGGATTGGCAGAAATGACCAAAGGCACTGCGGTTACAGTAAATTCGGTATTGCCCGGCCCAACTTTTTCTGAAGGTGTTGGCGACTTTATTACAGCTTTAGCCAAAGACCAGGGATTGACAGATGCCGAAATGGAGAAAGAGTTTTTTGCGAGCATGCGGGGTACCTCTCTCATCAAACGTTTTATAACTCCCGATGAAATTGCCAGCCTGGTAACTTACGTGGCCAGCCCGGTTTCGGYCGCCACCAACGGCGCAACTTTAAGGGCCGACGGCGGTGTTATAAAAACTGCATTTTAAATTAGACTAAACTCAATAAAAGTGTAATAAAAGTGAATTAAAGTGATTAAAAATACCATAAAGGTTCCCGGTTTTTTCATGAAACCCCGGGAATTTTTATGGTAAAACTCAACTGGTAATTACATCTTTTTAGCAGTATCCTTTTTGGCGGTGTCAGTTTTAGCAGTATCAGTTGTTGCAGGCGCCGGGGTTGTTGTAGAAGCTGAATCCATTTTTGTAGTGTCAGATCCACCGCTGGCATCTTTGGTTGAGCCGCATCCCGTTGCAATTGCAGTTACCATTGTCGCGACAAGTGCAAGACTTAAAATTTGCTTTTTCATTGTTATTAATTTAATAGTGTATCCTTTAGTGAACATACTATTAACCTCATAAGCTTTATATTGTTTACACAAGTTTGCGTATTAGCAGAAATAGCCCGATTTAAAGAATTTTGAAGTCAAACTATTATATTTTACATCATTATTGAACTATTTAACCATAAATTTCAGATATTTAGAAGCTATGGTTGTATCMGAAAGAATATTAAAGTGGGCATTGCGCTTCTACCCTCCCCTATTTTTTCAGCGTATCTGGGTAGTTGGTTTCGATGAAGGATATAGGGGTGTTGAAGTAAAGATCAAAAAGAGTTTTTTAAATAAAAATTACAATAATTCTATTTTTGGGGGAACACTTTTTGCAGCTGCAGATCCATTTTACCCTTTGTTATTTCATCATTTGTTAATTAAAAGGGGATATAAATTAAAAGTGTGGTCAAAATCATCAACCATAGAATATTTAAAACCAGGCTTAACTGATGTGCATTTCAAGATCAGTTTAAGCGATGATGACATCGCAGAAGCCGAAAACGCACTGAATACGCTTGGCAAATATACCTCCCACCATCCTGTCGATATTTACAATAAGGCGGGCGAAATATGTGTATCAGTAATTAACGAGGTTTATTTACGCAACCTCAATTTTATCGACCCTAATTTGTAATTTTAAGTAATGACTGTTTTTATGAATGATGAAGTTTTTATTAAAAAAGGCTTCCTGATATCAACCGACAAAACACTTTTGGATGTTGATGTGATATTCAACTATTTAAATGACTACTCTTATT
>NZ_JBFUKF010000251.1:0-7313 GCF_056400985.1 Mucilaginibacter sp. P4_G9
CTGTATAACTAATCCCGAACACCGGTTTAAATGATATCCGGTCCTTTTCGCCATCATGTTTAACAACGTTGGGTTGCTTACAACCCTGGTTAATAAGATTAATTGATAATATCAGAATTAACCCTAAAAGTTTTGTGCTCGGTTTCATATGGCTATTATAAATTGGTTAAAAGGAATATAACGGTTATAGGAATATAACATTAAATATAGCTTATTGATTTAATATTTTGTTGATATTTTATAAAATAAGAGTACCATTGCCCGGTAAAATTTAAAACCATCTGCCCGGCCGCAGGTTAAATTAAAAACAAGAAACCGATGGGAGTCGAAATTGAACGCAAGTTTTTGGTTGATAAGGAGCAATGGCAGCAAATGCCCAAGCCGATAGGGACATACTTTAGACAAGGATACATTTTAAGTGATGATACCAAAACCATCCGCATCCGCGTAACGCCTGATAAGGGTTTTATTACGATAAAGGGTAGCACAAAGGGTATTAGCCGATCGGAATATGAGTATACCATTCCGGTTGTTGACGGCGAAGAACTGCTTAATAATTTTGCCGTATCTGAACTGACGAAGCGCCGTTATCGTATTGAAGTTGCGGGTAAGGTATGGGAGGTTGACGAGTTTTTAGGAGATAATAAGGGTCTGCTGCTTGCCGAGATTGAGCTTGACAGCGAAGATGAAAAATTTATACTTCCGCCATGGGTTACCATTGAAGTTACCGGCGACGAAAGGTATTACAATTCATATCTTTCTGCAAAACCGTTCGGTAAATGGTAAATTCAAGGTCGATTTTTAGGCGCTCTCAGGTAGTCCAAGCAATACGTCGGGTTCAGATTCATCTTTAACCGTTTTTACATATTTATTTCCTTCGGGACAGAGGGCCGGGATCAGGCTGGTTTTATTACCCTGCTCGTCAATAATGTAAGCTTCCCCGGCTTCGTTCTTTATCCAGTCGTAAAGTTTGGTGCGTTCGGTTATTCCTTTAACATTAATGCGCTCATTAATCCACTCTAATGAATCAATAGCTACGTATGGGTTATGATGTAGTGTGGTATCGGTTTTAATACAAAGTATGCGTACAGCCATATTAAATTGCTTTAATGAATCAGATGCTGTAAAATTAAAGGAAATGTTAAAGCGGATGAATAGGTGTTTTCACCCATTTTTGCGTACGTAATATTACTTATTTATAGCTGTTATTAAAGATTGGTGTTGAGGGCACAGGGAAAGTGCTACTGTTGCGTTCGCAACAGGTGAAACAGTAAGAAATTGCATCTATCTAACAATCAATAAATTGCGAATTGTCATAAAATCAAAAACGCAACAAAAACGCAACAGCAGGCCAAAAAGAGCGGCTATCAAGAGGCAAAACTTTTGGTTTTAACTTTACCATAGCAATTTCTGATGTTAAAGTATTCGATATTAAGGATAGGGAGTTGAGAAAAAAGTTGCATACATACAAAAGCCCTGGTTAAGTAAGCTTAACCAGGGCTTTTGCGGCTAATAAAATACTAAGCCCAGCCAGTACCTTTTTTTGCATTACCATTGGCGATATGTTCTTCGGCAGTAGCTTTGCCCATAATGGCAGCCATTTTATTTCCGGCACCATCTGTACCCGTTGCTATGTACCTTCCCGATTTAATATCAATCACTGGATCAATCATCGGTACATTCTTAGTTTTTGTTTTTACTGAATACGCGGTAATACCGCTTCCTTTTTCTGTTGCCATGATAAGTTCTTTTTTGTTTTTTAGTTTAACCCCATTTATACTGAATTGTTTTCAGCCCATCTATAATTGGTTTCGAGCTGTAAACATGCATTAAAATTTTTTAAATCAAAATACTTCGTATGAATATTTTGTTAACACATTTACTATTTTGTTAATAAAGAATAAATAATGGTATCTGCAAACCTTCCGTTATGCAAATGATTCTCTTTAAAATGGCCCTCACGCTTAAAATTATTGGTTTCGAGCAGTTTGATGGAGCCTATATTTCCGGGGCTTACATTGGCCTGTATGGAGTGCAGGTTCATTGCCCCAAATCCAAAACTAATAACAGCTTCTACAGCTTCCTGCATAATACCAATGCCCTGGAAAGCCGGATTTAGCAGGTAGCCTATTTCGGCCCGGTGATTATCCTTCTCTATTCGCCAAAAGCCGATACTGCCTATAAATTTAGGATTGTTTTTGAATGATATGCACCAGGTAATACCGTTATTGCCTGCCAGCAAATCGTCAATAACGTTTATAAGCCCCAGGGCATCATCCAGCGTTTTAGTTAGCGGGCGGTTGATATATTGCATAATATCGGCATTGCCGCGTAATTCCAGAAGATCGGCTGCATCGGCATTAATAAACCGGCGTAGTATTAACCGTTGGGTTGTTAAAACAGGAAAGGGCTGAAAATTTGGACTGAGCATAAAAAATCAGGGCTTTGCTTTTTGCATCAAAAAATTATTAAACTTTACAATGAACCTGAACAGATCGTTATACTTATTGAGCGGCAGGGTGGCGCTGATATCAAAAACATCATGATAAGCGTTGATGCCGCCCAAAGTGTATATAAAAAATGCAGGCACACCTTTTTCTGTAAATAAATAATGGTCGCTATTGGCAGCTTTTCCACGGGGCACTACCTTTGTAAAGTAATGGTACTCGTTGTTAATCTGCTGCATGGCGGCAAATTCTTTTTGATAAACAGTTGCGTTTACCACAGTAATTCCGTCGATGCCTGTACCATTAAGATCAAGATTGATCAAAAAACGGATGTTTTTTAAGGGGATCAGCGGATTTTCTGTAAAGTACCTGGAGCCAAGCAGGCCTGCCTCTTCGCCCGAAAAACCAATGAACGCCATGGTATATGGCTGCGGATTTGCAGCGTAATATTTGGCCAGGCTTAACAATTGGGTAAGCCCGCTGGCATTATCATTAGCGCCCGGGAAATAGGTATCGCTGCCCATCCCACCTAAATGATCATAGTGCGCCGTGATTACAATAATCGAATCGGGCTTTACTGTGCCTTTTACCACACCGCAAACATTAGCCGTTTTAAAATCGGGGATCACCTCATTTTCTATGGCAACTTTAAGGGTAGCAGGCATTTGTGTAAATGCTTTTTTATCAACCTGTATCAGCGTAAAATCAAGCGCTTTGCCTTCAACAGACCAGGTAAGCTTATCCTCTAACGAAACGATGACCCTGTTTTTACGGTCGACAAAATGTGTGCTGTCAGTTTGTTCCAGCTTGCCTTCACCGGTAACCCCCTTACTGTCCGGACTTACAATAAATTCTTTACCGGGAACGAGTTTAACGCCATTTATAGCCACATTCATTTTGCCGGGGAAAGTATTTACCGGGTAACTAAACTCCTGCAGGTAGCTTTTGCCATCCATTGGCTTTACACCGTAACTTTTAAATTGTGTAGCTATAAAGGCCGCCGCCTTGTGTACCCCATCGTGCGTGTAACCACGCCCCCAAAAGTAGCGTGAGGTAAGCGTATCAACCAGTTTACGGGCAAACAGGCTGTCCTGGGCGTTGCTAAGGCCGGATATAAAAAGGAATAAGAGGGTTAGTTTAAATTTCATTTATTTTATATTGAGCAGATTAAGGTAAATTGCCAAAATTAAGGAACAAGCTAATCCATGAGTGCTGATATAAACCGCATCAACTATTACAACATACTTGCTATGTTAGGCTCATCATGCCTTGCTTTGTTTATTCCTTTCGAACTGGTGTTATTGTCCTATGCTATACTTGGGCCGGCGCATTACTTAACCGAGATCTCCTGGTTAAATAGCAGGCGGTATTTTACGCTTAAGAAATATGACCTTTTATTAATCGCCTGTGTTGTTATCATTTCAATCCTGCTTAAATTGCCTTATGCCAATCTTATTTACTACACATTTGGCCTGTCGTTTATATTATTGATTATTGGCAACTCGTTAATGCGGCTGCTGGCTTTTATCCTGCTTGTGGTGCTGGGCTACTTTTTGCTAACCAACAATATACTTCGTACCATTTTCGGATTGTATATACCTACACTTATTCATGTTTATTTTTTTACCGGGGCTTTTTTGCTGTTAGGGGCATTAAAGAGCCGATATTTTTCGGGTTACTTAGCGTTTTTTGTTTTCTTAATTTGTCCGGTGCTGTTGTGCCTGTTGTTTACCAGCGTGCACAGTACGCCTACGCAATGGGCTATCAGCAACTACAAGCATTTTGCACACCTTAATACCACCACATTACGCAATCAAACGCTAAATATTTATACCAACCGCGCCAGCATCATTTTAACCAGGCTTATTGCATTTGCCTACACTTATCATTACCTAAACTGGTTTACAAAAACCAGGGTTATTAACTGGCACCGCATTACTATTACAAGATCGGTTATTATCGGTCTTTTCTGGGCGGCATCCGTAGCCTTGTATTTTTACAATTACCGGTTAGGGATAAAGTGGTTGTTTATACTTAGCCTGGCGCATGTAATATTGGAGTTTCCGCTTAATCACAGCAGTTTTATCGGCATTGGTAAACAAGTAAAACGGCGGCTAATTACATAAAGCTATCTGCTTCCCTATAAGCTTTGATTAAAGCCAGCTCGCCCTCTTTACCCTGCCCGGCTGTGCCATGCTCCATCCCCAAAACGCCTTTATAACCTTTGTTGTAAATGTGCTTAAATATGTTCTTGTAATTTACTTCGCCGGTACCCGGTTCTTTACGGCCGGGGTTATCACCAATCTGGTAGTAGCCAATTTCGTCATACACTAAATCGAGGGTAGGGATAATGTTGCCCTGGTTACGCTGCACGTGATACATATCGTAAAGGATTTTGCACGATGGACTGCCAACAGCCTTGCAAATGGCGTAGGCCTGGTCTGGTGTGCGCAAGAACAGGTCTGGGTTATCGCTCAGTGGCTCCAACACCATGATAATGCCATGTGGTTCCAATATGGCGGTGCCTTTTTTTAGGGCTTCTATTACGTTGCCGGTTTGCACGCCAATGGGCAGGCTACGCAAAAAATCGCCTGGCACAACTGTTACCAGTTTGCTGTTGAGGCGTTTGGCTATTTCAACAGCTTGCTTGCACGAGTTTATAAAATTTTCAACCTGGTCGGCCTTGCCCGATGCCAGCATGTTGCTATCATTACCCAGGCCCGGCTGCACAAAAACGCCCATGGCCATACCCAGTTTGGCAAGTGTATCGCCTATTTTTTTCTGTTGATCTTCGGGGCGGCGGCTCATACCATTATCTTCTATCGAGCGGAAACCTTTATCGTACGCAAATTTTATCTGTTCAATAAAATCATCGCCTGCATGATTTTTAAACATGCCATCATGGATGCCATAATTAAGGTTGAATGGTTTATCTGAAGCTGTGGTAGCAACACCGGCCGGATCGGTACACCCAGTAAGCGTGGCTGCGTTTAAAACGCCTGTTGTAAGTAATGATGCGCCTGCAAGTACCGAGCTTTGGACAAAGTTTCTGCGTTTCATAGGTTTGGATTGGTTTGAGCAGGCAAGATAGGCTTTTAAGAGATAAAGGACAAAGGATTTTCGGACTTATGGATAAAGGATTTTCGGACGAAGGACATAGGATTTTCGGACAAGGGACAAAGGGTTTTCGGACGAAGGAACTTATAGACAAAGGATTTATGGATAAAGACAAAGTGGTGAAGTACACTTACTTTGCGTCTCTGTATCCGTTGCGCGAAACAAAAAACGAATATTTTTCCGCTTTCTTCATCCCAATGTCACAACAAAAAGAACTTTGGAAAATAATTTCATTTTTAGACTTTTTGGTCTATTTTTGTTCTGTCAATCAATAGCATAATGAGCAAAGCAGAAAGAACCAGGCAATTTATCATAGAGCAGGCTGCACCTATCTTTAACCAGAAGGGTATTGCCGGTACTACTATTGATGACATCCTGGCCGCTACTAAAATGGCAAAGGGTGGCCTGTATGGCCACTTTAAAAGCAAGGACGAAATTGCCGCCGTAATGGTTGATTACCTGCTGACTAAGTTGACCGACAACGTAGGTTTGGTAATGGCAAAAGAAAAAACCGCCATAAAAAAGCTTTTGGCCGTTATTGATATTTACAAGGATCCAATTAACTCCTATATAACAGGTGGTTGTCCGGTATTAAACTTTGGTGTAGAGTGCGATGATACCAACCAGGACATTAAACAAAAAATTAAAGCGATTATTGAGGGCGGCCAGCAGGGTTTTATCAGCGTAATTAAACAAGGGGTTGCGGATAAAGAATTGTCGCCTGAAATTAATGCCGAAGAATTTGCATTAAAGATCTTCGCTATGCTGGAAGGCGGCATGGTTATGTCAAGGGTTACCGGTAATACAAAATACATGCATACGCTCATAAAAATGTTGAAGGCTGATTTGAAAAGCTACCAATTAAAGTAAGCGTAGCAGTAATATGCTTCAGGTCGGGAACGGCCTTTTTTAAACTATTAAAAACGACCAAAAAGTCTAAAAAAAACAAAACACAATAAAGTAATCATTTAACACAACATCATTTAATAAAATATCATGTCAACTAAAAAAGTAGCCTTAATAACAGGCGCAAACCGCGGTTTAGGATTAGAAACTGCCAAACAATTAGGAGAAAAAGGAATAACCGTGATTGTAGCCGCGCGCCAGATCAGCGCTGCCGAAGCAGCAGCAGCCCAGCTTACAGCCCAGGGAATTGAGGCATATGGCATTCAACTGGATGTTACCAATGCTGATGACAGAACAGCCGCAGCTGCCTATATCGAAAATAAATTTGGTAAGCTGGATATTCTGGTGAACAACGCAGGTGTTGGCCCCAAAGAGTCGGCGTTTGTAAAGAAGAACGTAGAAACCACCGCCGATGAATTTCAATATGTTTTCGAAACCAACTTTTTCAGCGTTGTTTACCTCACTAATACCTTGTTACCGTTATTGAAGAAAAGTGAGGGCGGCCGTATTGTTAACTTATCAAGTATATTGGGCTCGCTCACCGTTCACTCTATTCCTAACGGCCCTATAGATGCAGCCAAGAGGTTATCGTACAATGCCTCAAAAACAGCTTTAAATGTATTTACAGTGCACTTAGCACAGGAACTTACAGGTACAAATATTAAAGTAAACTCGGTACACCCGGGTTGGGTTAAAACCGAAATAGGTACGGAACATGCCCCAATGGAAATTCCGGATGGTGCTAAAACCAGCGTAGAAATGGCATTGGTTGGCGAAGATGGCCCCAGCGGTAAGTTTTACCACCTGGGCGAGGAGTTGCCCTGGTAAATAAAAGAACTATAG
>NZ_JBFUKF010000252.1:0-7296 GCF_056400985.1 Mucilaginibacter sp. P4_G9
GCTTGGTATTGCCTATGAGTCAGGCTTTAATTCACAAAGCAGCTTTCATCGTATTTTTAAGCAATTTACAGGCAAAACCCCTTTAGAATATAAAAACCACCTTCAAAAAGTTCTCCCATCTTATAACTTGAGAGGTTTTACCCAGACTATGCCGCTAATATTGAGCCATGTAAACCCTCCGGGGTGGACACATGAAAAATTAACCGACAGTCGTATGTTTAAAACTTATTTTAAAATTGCATTCCGCGGATTTTGGAAGCACAGGCTATTTACATTGATAAATATTATAGGTTTATCCATCGGTATAAGCGCTTTCCTGGCTATTTACTTTATTGTACACTACGATTTTACGTTTGATAAATTCCACAGGGACAGCGACCGGATTTACCGCGTTGTGATGAACATATCATCTCAGGGACATAAAATCTATTCGAGTGGCGGACCTGGCCCACTGGCTGCGGCAATTAAAAGCCAGGCCACAGGAATCGAGGAAATTACGCAGGTATTCACCTTGTCGCCACATTTTGTCTATGTTGACAAAGACAAAAAGGCACAAAAGCGGTTTAAAGACTTGGACAGGATAACACTTGCCGATCAGCAATATTTTAAAATTTTTGATTACGTATGGCTCGCCGGGTCGTCGCAACACGCACTTGATGCGCCCAGGCAGGTAGTATTAACATCCCAACAAGCCAGGCTTTACTTCCCGCTGTTAACCTATCATGAAATGCTTGGTAAAGTAGTTACTTATGACACCCTTAAAACAACCGTTAGCGGCGTAGTCGAAACACTTACTGAAAATACCGACTTTACCTTTCATGACTTTGTCTCCATTAGTACGGCCACAACTAATAAACGTTTAGCTGACGATCTGCATATAAATAATTGGGGCAGAATCTCTTCGGCATCAGAGGTTTTTGTAAAGCTGGCGCCTCGCGCCGCGACATCCGGGCTTGTAAAACAGATCAATACCATTTTCAAAAAAAGTAATCCGCCGAGTGCCGAACAAAAAATGCCTGCGCCCATTGTAGACCTGGCCTTGCAGCCATTAGATGATATTCACTTCAATCCCGACTATAATATTTTTAATTTTTCATCGCCGGCCAGCAAAACAACACTCTACGGATTATTGGCCAGCGCTATCTTTTTGTTGTTGCTGGCATGTATCAATTATGTGAATTTAACTACCGCCCAGGCCGCCCAAAGGGCAAAAGAAATTGGCATCCTCAAAACTTTGGGCTGCAGCCGGATACAATTAATAGCTCAGTTTTTAGGCGAAACATTTTTTATAACATCCTTTGCGGTTTGCATATCGATGTTGCTTGCGCCAATTATTTTAAAAATGTTTGCCGACGTTATATCGCCGGATATTCACGCGAATATTCTGCAGCCGGATGTCATACTCTTCCTGCTGATTTTAATTATTGTGATAAGTTTTTTGTCGGGTTTTTATCCTGCAATGGTGTTATCAGGTTACAAACCGGCATCGGTACTAAAAAACCAGGTGCATGGCAATACCAATAAAACACGGAACGCATGGCTGCGTAAGTCGCTTACGGTTTCGCAGTTTGTTGTAGCCCAGTTTTTTATAATGGCTACCATTTTGGTAAGCCAGCAAATTTATTACGCCTTACATAAAAACCTCGGGTTTAAAAAGGATGCCATCCTGCTTATTAATACACCCTGGAAAACCAGTAAGGCCAGCACCAACCAGGTACTGCTGAACGAATTCAGGCTGATGCCGCAAGTTGCCCTTGTGGCTTTAGGTAATGACCCACCTTCGGCTGATGCATTTAACAGGACGCGCATTACTTATAACGATGGAAAGAAACAAATTACAACAGAAGAAATAATAGTTAAGTCTGGCGATGAGAACTACATTAAAATATATCAGCTAAAATTACTTGCCGGCAGAAACATAACCGAAGCCGACACCGGGAAAGCCATCATCATTAATAATACTTACGCTAAATTATTAGGGTTTACTAACCCTCATGATGCTATCGGGAAGCAGTTGAATTGGTTTGGTGGCCGAAATATTAGTATTATTGGCGTAGTTGCCGATTTTAATCAGCGGTCGCTGCATTCCGCCATTTATCCATCAATCATAACATCCGGCAATCCAATCAACCAGCCAATGATGACTTTACATGTTAGCCTGAAACCTGAAACCGCAGGCGGTAATGAGTGGAAAACCGCAATTGCAAATATGGGAAAGGCCTGGAAGAAGGCTTATCCCGACGATGATTTTGATTGCCGTTTTTACGACGAAACGATAGCCAGGTTTTACGACGAAGAACAACACACATCAACTCTGCTCACCTGGGCAACAGGTTTCTCGATATTGATTAGCTGCCTCGGGCTGTTAGGCCTTGCCATTTATACCACTAATCAACGAACAAAGGAAATTGGCATACRCAAAGTATTTGGCGCAAGCGTTGCTCAAATAGTAACCCTGCTATCAACCGAACTGATATCGCTTATTTTGCTGGCTTTTATCATCGTAACGCCGATTGCATGGTACGCCGTAAATAAATGGATGGAAAGCTTTGCCGACCACGTAGCTATTAGCTGGTGGGTATTCGTTATCAGCGGCGCAGGGATGTTGCTAACAGGATTATTTACCTTAAGTTTCCGAACCATTAGGGCTGGTATGGCCAACCCGGTGAAGAGTTTGCGAAATGAATAATTGGCAAGATGAAGGTAATCATGCTTACATCGTTTTTTTTAAAGGATATAATATTTCAAGTCCTAAAGATTAAAACTACCATATACATGCAGCTCCTCAAAACCATCCATTATGGGACCGGCTTCTCTATAAAAAAATAATATTATTATCTTATTTAAAACACTGTTCATGAAGCAAAATATAATAACCTTCGTGTTAACGCTATTATTGATCAATGCCACTATAATTATTGGCTGCAGCAATAATAATCCTAATATTGTCAAGCATAATGGCGAGAAGGATCGGATATCCTTTAAATCAATAAAAGGAATTAGTTACACAGAGATAAAGCGTCGTCAAAAAAATGGCCTTTCATTTAGTGAGTATGGTTACCAGTTAGAACCGCAATGGAAAATAAATTTTGTTTCAGATGATTCGTTAAGCATATACAGCCCCAATAAAAAACGCTTTTTGAATTTTCCGCTCACAAGGGGGTATGATTCTGTTTTTAACACTGCCAGAACCTGGCTAAAAGTAAAAAAGATGAGTAAGGATAGCCTTGTACTGGAAATACTTAAAGCCCAAAATGATACTGTCGACATTACAGGCGCAGGGGTTTATATGACTTTTTACGCTGATAATTATGTGAAAAATATGCTTCAAAGTGATATAATTACACTTAGACATGCAAGTCGAAAAGACAGTTTATTTATAAGATCATTAGTAAATAAAGCTAATATCGATATTAAAAAGGCTTTTGCTGCGAGGCAACCAGTTACGTTTATAAGCAAAAGTTCATCAGTTAAATTAAAAAAAAAGGAAAGCAGAAGAAGACCTCCTAAATAATTTCGACACCTCTGATGATTATCTATATCCAACATTTGATATTCTTATCAATAAAGCATACGCAAACTTTCATTATTCATTTTCTGTGTATGTTGATGAGAAGGGGCAAATGCATTATGGCGAACCCTTAATTGCTTTTGTGGGCGAGTCACTCAGGCAAAATTATATTCATAAATCACAGGCGATTATGGATAGTTATCTTAAGTATTATTTGCAGGTAATTCCAGGAAAAACGTTAGACATGCCTCACAAAAGCGTTGTAAACATTCATGTTAAGGGAACTGTATATCCTTAACATTCGATTGTTCCAAACAAATTTATGCCTTTATGAAAATRTGGATTTTTAGTTAAAATATGCGATTTAACTCCACAGCGGACATTTTTTATATTTAAGGTGTCTAAAACAAATTGTTCCTTTTTGGGAAAAACTTTGATTATGTAACCATTACTACTGTTGGTTAGGCGATAGTTTTCCGGTAACTACAGTAAGGCCGGATTATTGCGGCTGTATTAATGACTGCCGAGGTGGGGGGACTGTACGGAACATTTACAGCGTATGTAGCATCCTGGTTTGTTGCAGAAAAAAAGTAGTTGATTTAAAAAGTGTTCTTATATTATACCGTCAGTAATTAAAGGAACTATGTTTTTTCTCAGGAACGGCCTTATTATTGTCTCTGGTACATGCAGGAAAAACTAAGGGAACATATAGAAAAAATAGTACCGCTCACTGATGACGAATTTGCGTTTGTATGCTCGCATTTGACAATTAGAAATTATAAAAAACGCGAATTTCTTATTCAGAAAGGTGAAAGCGTAAAGTATTGTTATTTTGTAATTTCGGGGCTTTTAATGTTGGTATATAACGATGAATCGGGAAATCAGCATATTGTTTCCTTTGCGATGGAAGACTGGTGGGAAAGTGATTTTCTGGCCTATTATACGCAAACTAAAGCAACAATGTCGCTAAAATGCCTTGAAGACACCGCTGTGTTTTGCCTTTCGCTGCAAGATTACCAAAAGTTGTGTACAGGCCTCCAAAAGATGGAACATTTTTTTCTTAAAAAAGCAAATTCCGGTCACATTGGTTCGCAGCAGCGCATATTGTCTTTCCTAACCTCCAATGCAAAGGAGCGCTACGAACAACTACTAAAACGGTATCCTTCACTATTTCAAAGAGTGTCTAAAACCCTGATAGCTTCTTATCTGGGTGTTTCACGCGAAACCCTTAGCAGGCTTTGGCGTTCTGCTTAGTCTTATTTCCCCCGGTTTTAAAATTGTGATGTTTGTCATGCAAAAAATATACGTGCTGTCTTCATCTTTGCGGTGTACAATTTATTAACTCTTGTGCCTGTAGTGGCACAAACTAAAAAACAAACAAATGCAAAAACGAATAATTAATCCCTGGCAATGGCAGGATGGACGCAGTTATGTGCAAGCCGTTGAAGTAAAACAGCCAGAAGGCACACTCTACGTTTCGGGGCAAACGGCCATAGACGCTGATGGAAAAGTAAGTACCGGTGACATGAAAACCCAATTGGTACAAACCATACAAAATTTAGAGCAGGTTATCAGCGAGGCAGGGTACGATTGTGGAGATATTGTGCGGTTAAATATCTACACAACTTCGTCGGCAGAGCTTTTCGAATGCTTTGATATTTTTCAAGCCTGGATAGCTAAGCATGGCATTAAGCAAGCGACTACTTTATTGGAAGTGAAAAGCCTTTTTGAAACATTAAAAATTGAATTGGAAGCTACAGTTGTGAAATAATCAATTTTAAAAATTACTATATCAACGTATTTAACATAATATGAATATTTGTCTCATAATTAACATTATGTTAAGTATATATATTAAAGAGAAAGGCTTTACAATGAAAGCCTCTCCTTTTTTATATTATTATTGTTTTGGTAATGCCTCTATCTGTGCTTTTATTTTACTTGCATTAGCATCATCTTTTACACCCAGGTAATAGGTTCTTAAGTTTGTTAATGCGTCAATTGATTTTGGATTTAAATCAACTGCTTTTTGCAAATATGGTTTAGCGGCTTCAAATTGCGCTTTAGCTTTAGCAATAGCTGCATCGTATTCTTTTTGTTTATTGGCAGGAAGTTTATTAGCAGCATTGTAATCGTCAATTGCCGGGTTAATTATTACATAGCCCAAATTTAAATTTGCTTCAAAATAATTAGGATCTATCTCCAAAGCCTTTTTGTACATTTCTGCAGCTTGTTTGTAGTTTTCAACTTTTGTAGCCTGTAATTTACTTTTGGTAACAGGATCTTTTGCTTTGGCTTGTTCTTTAATTACTGCTTCTGCTGTTTGTGAATACGTTAATCCGGCGTAATAATAAAGTGTTTTATTTTTAGGATCAGCAGCTAATGCCTTCTGGATCTTATCTAAAACCTCTTTTTCTTTCCCGGTTTGCAGGCTTATTTCTATTTCTCTCTTGCGTAGCTCAGCACTGGCAGGGTATTTTGCAACACCCTCGGTTACCGTTTTAAGGGCATTTGCAGTATCCTTACTTAATAAGTATACTGATGAAAGATCCATATAAACACCAGGTACTTTTGAAAATTTGGTGGTGATTAATTTTGTATAATTTGCTATTGCAGCGGGGTAATTATTTGAATTTGCTGCCGATAAACCGGTGTAATAAATAGCATTGGTGTCTTCGGGCAATATGGTGCGGTAATAATCAAACGATTTGTAAGCAAGGTCGTATTTACCGCTTCCGTATTCGGCAACGCCTTTTGTAAGCTGGTATTGGGCCAGGTTTAAGTTACCTGCATCAATAAGTTGCTTGTTTTCGCCTTTGGTATCCAGCTCTTTAGCTTTTTTTAATGCCTCTTCTGCCGTGGTAAACAAAGGCAATGAGGTAGCAGCTACCGAATCCTGGTTTGCAAAAGTAGAGTAAATAACACCTTTTAAAGCGTAAGTAAGCGGCAATGCAGCAGTTTTTTCGTTTGCTGCAGCCTTGTCAATAGAAGTTCTGGCAGCAGTTAAACTTGCTTTTGCTAAAGGTGTACCTCTTAATCCTTCGTACTTTTCATACTCAGATTTTGCATTGTTTAACTCGCCTTTTTGTGCAAACGTTGTTGCTGAAACTAAGCCTAAAAGACCAGCCATCAAAAGTTTGATTTTCATGTTTTATTAATTAGTTAGCTGTTTTAATTTATTGTTTATTTTGTCTAATTGATCTTTATTGCTGGTTTTGGCATACACCAATTGCAATGCCTGTAAACCTTTAACATTGTTTGGAGATAATTCATTGGCTTTTTCGAGCCATTGAATGGCCATTCCAATATTTTTAGTGCTCTCCCCTTCTTCCCTGGTTATTGCGCTTTGTTTCAGGTACATTAAACCTAAATTAAATACCGGCTCATAAGCCGAGCCATTTAACTCAATAGTATGTAAATATAGGGATTCGGCGCGGTCGTATTTGTTTAAATGATCATAACAATTAGCGGCTACAAATGCAATATCGGCGTTATTTGCATTAATATCAAGTAGTTGCCCTATTAATGGTTCTAACGATTTATAATCTTTTAAATTATTGTAGATATTAGCCTCATCAAGCAATAAAAATCTGTCGGCCGGTAAAAGCTTCCTGCCCTTTTGCAATATTTGCAGTGCTTTTGCGGTATCGCCCAATGATTTATAAATGCTTGATGCTGTTTCAATGTATTCTGTGCGGGTACTATCTACAGCCAATAAGTTACTGTAATACTTAGCGGCATCAACCAAATTGCCCATTTTATTGTTTGAATAGGCTATATAATCA
>NZ_JBFUKF010000253.1:0-7270 GCF_056400985.1 Mucilaginibacter sp. P4_G9
CTCATCATCAAACCTGGTGAAATTGAAAAAGCGTGTGAGGTAATTATAGAAGCCATAAACTACTGCACAGCCTGATTTGTAAGCAATATTCTCCATTTGCTGCTGGTAACTTTTAGGTCATCAATATTAAATAATATCTTATAAAATTTAGTTTTAATTAAATTGGTATGGTTTATGCATTTATCCACATAGCCATAAAAATACGCTGCAGGCGCCTCTATCTTTATAATCAAGAGCACTAATGCCCTTTTTTATAGTCAACGGAGTAAACAAACAATTAAAAATTGATGTTTTCTCTGTACCACAGTTTTTAATATTTCTACCAACATGAAAATAGCATATATATCTACCTATCCTCCCCGCGAATGCGGTTTAGCTACATTTAATCAAAATTTAATGTGTGCTATCAACGCGAACTTTCCTGAAAGGACATTACTGTTACAAGGCGGCTTTGTTGTTGCTTTAAATGATTCGGAAAGCATCCAGGAATACGAGTATCCGGAGGAGGTAAAATACGTTATCCGTCAAAATCACCAAAAGGACTATATCAAGGCAGCCAATTATATCAACACAAGCAATGCTGATGTTTGTATTATGGAACATGAGTTTGGCATTTATGGCGGCGAAAGCGGCATTTACATATTGCCATTGATAAACCGGTTAGAGAAACCTTTAATATCCATACTGCACACCATATTAAAAGATCCCAGCTATGTTCAGCGCATCATCATCCGTGAAATTGCCGAGCAGTCGTCAAAGATCATCGTAATGAGTCACCGGGCTGTAGAGTTTTTAACTTGTATTTATGAGATCCCCGCAGAAAAGATCCAGATCATTGAACATGGTGTGCCGGATATAGAAGCGCTGGAAGAAAACCCGGTAAAAAATCTCAGCACATTTAAAAACCACCGGGTAATGCTAACATTTGGTTTACTAAGCCGCAATAAAGGATTAGAAACCGTTATAAAAGCCTTACCTAAAATAGTAGCTAAACATCCGGATGTGATGTACGTGATATTGGGGAACACGCACCCTGGCGTTATCAAAAGTTCGGGCGAGGAATACCGTGATCACCTGAAATCATTGGCCGCACAATTAGGTGTATCACAAAACCTTGCGTTCATCAACAAATTTGTCCCGGAGGAAGAGCTGATAAATTACCTTACTGCCTGCGAATTATACGTTACCCCATACCTGAACGAGGCACAGATTACCAGCGGCACCTTATCATACGCTGTAGGTGCAGGTGCTGCCGTTGTATCAACCCCATACTGGCACGCTACCGAACTTTTAGCTGATAACCGCGGAAGGCTGTTTGATTTTAAAAACTCCGAAGCGCTTGCCGAAACCGTAATTGAATTGCTGGACCAGGACCGCGTTTTACTGGAATTAAAAGAAAACGCCTATCAATATGGCCTCCACCTGCGCTGGCCGGTAATTGGTTCCGAATTTATTAAAGCAGCACAGGAATCTGTTTCGAAGTATGATTTCAGCGACAAAATATTAAAGAACAGCATTGTTGACCCCGAAATACTCCCTAAATTCAGTTTAACACATGTATTGCGTTTAACCGATGATACCGGCATAGTACAGCATGCCAAATATGGTATCCCAAATTTAAAAGAGGGCTATTGTTTGGATGATAATGCACGTGCACTCATTATGGCGCTGATGGCTTACCAGCGTAATAAAAGCAAAGAAGCTTTTGAACTGCTTCCTATCTACCTAAGCTATATTCACTACATGCAAACCGATGACGGTAACTTCCGTAACTTCCTGAGCTTTGACAGGCGCTACCTGGATGAGGTGGGTTCTGAGGACTCATTCGGGCGTACCATTTGGTCATTAGGTTATTTGATAAGTTGCGCAGCCAGTAATTCATACAGGGAGTTTGCATTAGAGATCTTCCATAAATCGATACCGCATTTTGCAGCTTTAAAACATTTACGGGGAGTGGCCAATACTATTATTGGCGTAAGTTTGTATTTAAAGGTTTTCCCTACAGACGAAAGTATGGTTAAAATGTTGGCCGACCTTACTCAACCGCTTATAGATGCATATGAAAACACGCAATCAGATGACTGGCAATGGTTTGAAGAAAAAATGACCTATGATAACGCCATACTACCGCTTGCACTTTTGCATTCCTGCGAAATTACAGGTAACGATAATGCAAAAAGAATAGCACTTGCAACCATGGCATTTTTAGATAAGCTAACGCTATCTAACGGTTATTTAAGCCCGGTTGGTAATGATGGCTGGTATTATCGTGGCGGCACCTTCCCTACATTCGATCAGCAGGCCATTGAAACGATGGCCATGGTGTTGATGCATTTCCAGGCTTACCAGATCTTTAGGGTACCGCAATATGTTGAAAAAATGTTCCTGTGCTACAAATGGTTCCTGGGCGAAAACACCCTGCGTGCCCCTTTATATGACCATGAAACCAAAGGTTGTTGCGATGGCTTGCTGCCAAAAGGCATTAACCGTAACCAGGGTGCCGAAAGTACACTGGCTTACCTGATATCGCATTTAACCGTATTGAAAGCATTTGAGCTGGAATACGAATACAACAAATATGGGCAAAAACTGGAGATCTGTTAAATGAAGGTAGCTGTTTTAGCACCTGTAGCCTGGCGCACACCACCCAGGCATTACGGGCCATGGGAACAAATTGCATCAAATATTGCCGAAGGGTTAATTAAGCTGGATATTGAAGTTACACTTTTTGCCACCGGCGACTCTGTAACTGCCGGTAAACTGGATGCCGTTTGTGCAGCAGGTTACGAGGAAGACCGTAGCCAGGATGCCAAAGTACTGGAGTGCCTGCACATCAGTAACCTGATGGAAAAAGCCGGCGGGTTTGATATTATTCACAACAATTTTGATTTTTTGCCGCTTACTTATTCAGGCCTCATCAATACACCCGTTATCTCTACGATACACGGTTTTTCATCATCAAAGATCATCCCGGTTTATAAAAAGTATAACCACATAGGTAATTATGTATCCATCAGCAACGCCGATCGCAGCCCGGAGCTTAGCTACATGGCAACGGTTTATAACGGCCTGGATACCCGCGATTTTGAATTTAATGAAAAGCCGGAGGATTACCTGCTTTACTTTGGCCGCATTCATCCAGACAAAGGCACAGCCGAAGCGATCCAAATAGCAAAAAAAAGCAAACGCAGATTACTTATAGCGGGTATTATACAGGATGCAAATTACTACCGCGAAAAAATAGAGCCTTTTTTATCCGGTGAAATAGAATATGTTGGCCATGCCGGGCCGGATAAACGTAAAGCACTTTTAGGTAAAGCCGCAGCCTTGTTACACCCCATCAGTTTTAATGAACCATTCGGAATGAGTGTGGCGGAAGCCATGCTTTGCGGTACCCCGGTAATTGCTTTTAATAAAGGATCGATGCCGGAACTGATCAGGCATGCACAGACAGGCTTTTTAGTTAATACTGTTGATGAAGCGGTTGAAGCAGTGTCACGACTGGATGAAATCAAAAGGATTGATTGCTATAATTGGGCAGATTCCCGGTTTTCAAGCGAAAAGATGGTGGCAGATTATTTAGAACTATATGAGAAGATACTGGGTGGAAAACAAGATAGCTGAAAGCAAGCATAGGGGAAGAAAAAAGCCATAAACAAGTTAATGCGGTACTTTTTAAAGTATCACAACACTAAAAACGGGCTTTAAGCTTTTATCCCGTAAACTATCACCCGGCATCTCTTATCAATCCGTTTTCTTCGGAAGAATTACCTGATTCCGGCTGATTTAGGAAATCATTTAACGGCCTTATTTTGGTTTCGCCAAGCAGTGGATAAGGGTTCTCGGTAACTTCCTCCTGAACTTCTTCCTGCTGGTGCTGCAAAACTTCGGCCTTACGGGCATAGCTGTAACCTAATTTTTTGTTTTCTTCCTCAATAAAATTGAACAGATCGCCAAGGCATGAATAAACCGACTGCAAATATTTGTAGTTGGTTGAAGTAAGAGACTTGCCTAAGTCTTCAGGGCCCTTTCCAGGCTCACAAAAATTAAGTTTGGTAATAATACCATTAATCAGCTCAACTTCAAATTTGCCCTCATTGTGCCAGGTTAAGCTGTTTTTTATTTCTCTAAAATGATCCATTGTTTTATAAGTTTTTTATCATATAATAAATCATAACGCCCAGTGTAAAATTAAATAGGGCCACCTTTATTATTACATCAATGGATATGCCAAACTCATGTTTTTTTAAAAATTTTTAATAACCTGTCATATTAAATTGCAACGCCATTTTTTGAAAATGAACGACAAGAAACCAGGATACAAAGTTGAAATAACCGCTTATTATTTAGGATGGCTATGGAAGGCCGAAAGCAGAACGAAACATGGGGCATAGCTATTGAGCAATTTAGCAGGTTTTAACAAACACATTATAAATTGATAGCAACGATTTATAGTTACATTTTTTGTCCCCAATCAAGAAACTTCTTAAATGATGACCTCCTGAATTTTAATTATTTTCATAACTTACTATTAATTAACCCACAACAATGGCAAAGCAGTTAAAGCTCCTAAGCCTTAGTAATTACGTTCGTAAATCAGAAAAAGGTGACCGCAAAGAATTTGCTATTGAGATTTTTGAGAAGTTTACGCTTAAAAAAATCAGCACTGTCTGGCGATAGGATTAATCAAAAAACTCCTTAAACGAATTAATGGTGATTTTCTCGTCCGCCGATTCCATGTAGTAAGCAGGTACGGTGTTGTATAACGATGCCCAGCCTGTAAACGTGCTTGGGGGGCCAAATATATAGTTACATTCGGCAAGCAAATATAAATCCACAATTGCCGGCCGTTCGGCAATGACTGTTTTGAAACCGCTAAACTCGTTCGTGTCAAGCTTTTCCTGTGAACATATAATAAACACGCATTGTTTCCCCACAAAAAGCTGTTCTACTTCGCGCATTTTGTTAATATATACTTGGTTGTTATAAAACCATTTGCCACCGTTAAAATCGATATAATCGCCACGCCTTATGTGTACGCCTATTAATATATTACCCACGCTACGTGCCAAATCAATATTGTGCTTTACCGCTTCCTTGAATTCTTCCTTTGGCGAAAACAGGTTCCTGATTTCGGGCAGATATTTTTTAAAATTTGTATAATCCCTGTAAACCCATCCTTCGGGTACTACAACCCGGTGTTGCACCAATTTTAAAAATGCGGGAGCATTCATATCATATTGTGATAGCTGCAGATCATTTTCGGGAATGGAATGAAAAACAAGGCCAGGAAATTTAACCCTGAGTTTTAACGCAACAGCGTGAAGCTTATTTAAAATTTTGTTTATTATATTTTGCCATGTGCCCTGCGGGGTGATGATTACTTTAAGTGTATCATCAGCTACCGGAGTAAACAGTTCATAAAACTCAGGAAAACAGGTTATCAGTAATGAATAGTTATACGCTTTGCTATTAGCAATAAAATACGAAAAAAAATGCAACCTGTTGGCCAGTTGGCCGCTTACCCGTTTTATTATAACCACCTAATTAATTTATTATCTGTGGTTAAATTAGTACTATTTGACCTAATAACAAAAGCTGGTTATTCGCTTTTATCCTCTTTTAGCTTAGTTAACAGCTCCGCCAGGCTCACCTCGGCAAATGCGGTTGAGGAATCTGATACCCCATATGGGATAATCAGCTTGTCGTTGTGTATTATTGCACCACAGGAGTATAATACATTAGGCACATAACCCTCGCGTTCATCACTATTAGGGATCAGGAGCGGCTCATGCAGGCGGCCTACTTCAATAGCCGGATCATCCAGCTTTAATAAACTTGCGCCCAATACATAGCGGCGCATAGGCCCTACGCCATGAGTTATTACCAGCCAGCCATCCTTGGTCTCGATAGGCGAACCGCAATTACCTATCTGGATAAATTCCCAGGTAAATTTAGGTTGCTGCAGCAGGATAGGCTTTTCCCATATATTTATCTTATCCGCATACATGATGTAGTTGTTACAGCCATCAATACGGGATATCATTGCAAATTTGCCATTTATTTTACGCGGAAACAGGGCCAGGTTTTTATTTTGAGCGCCTGCACCATATAAGGGCATTATTTTGAAATTATAAAAATCTGTGGTTTGCAACAGCTTAGGCATAATGAGCGAACCATCGTAAGCAGTATAAGTAGCATAATAAACAGAACTGTCATCTTCATTAGTGAACTGAACAAAACGGGCATCCTCAATACCTTTACGCTCGTACTCAGATATGGGGAATATTACCCTATCGGAAATATCGGTATCTAATGAAAAAACAATCTCATAATATGAATCGGCCAGCCAAAGTATTTTATCATATTCCAGTTTTTTCATATCGCTTTCCTGTAGTCTTTGCGATTCGATAATGATGCGGCGCAGGTTGGCGTATTCAAAATGATGGTCGAGCTTTGATTCCAGCTCATTTAAAACATCAATATCTATCTGGGTTATGGCTGCTTTATCAAAAAAGAGTTTTTTATTATAAACGGCGTTGCGTACAATTTCGGCCTCATCGATATAATTACCCGCAGGTAAAATGGTAATATTATTAAATTTATCAATTAATCCACGGCGAAACGTGATAGATGAAATATGCCCCTCGCCTACCGCCCTGAAACTGATGATCACCCGGCGTTGTCCGTCTTCAAGTTCAGTCTGATCCGGGTCCTCAACAATAGATGGATTAAAGAAAGCAGCAGATTCTATAGAATATTCGTGTGTAAAATAAGAACCGATAAGCAATTTACGGCTAATCGTAAGTGTATCATAATCAATATTCAACTCAATAAATAGCGGTTTTAATTTGCTGCAATGACGATTTAAAACCCGGGTTATATTACGGTGACGTTTGGAGTATTCCTGCAACAGCGGCGATACAATACCAAAGGCAATTTCCTCGCTGATGCCCATTACGCGTTCTATTACTTCTTTAGCACGATCGTTACCATTGAAAAAGAATCTTGCAATTACTCGTTTGGGGTCGGGGTTAACTCTTATGGGTTTGCGTTCAATGGAAAGTCTCATATAAAAGAATAGTATTTACTTGGTAACAGCGTTTGGCTCAAATTGATTTTGGTAATTTTAAATAGACAAACGTAAATAATTTTATTAAAGTCTTAAAGGAAGCATATAATCTTAATCGGCTATCTTTTCTTCTTCTTCTTTGTCAATAAGTCTTTTATCTTTTTATCTATACCTTTTGTAAATTGCGCGCTTATGAAT
>NZ_JBFUKF010000254.1:0-7261 GCF_056400985.1 Mucilaginibacter sp. P4_G9
TTCAGTCCCCTCAGGGTCTCCTTGAAAAGGGACCCTGAGGCCGCATGCTAAGTATGCACCATGCAATATTTGACATGCATGGTGCCTCAGGGTCCTCCTTTGGAGAGACCCTGAGGGGACGAAAAAAAACCTTTTTGTCATGCTGAACGCAGTGAAGCATCTATTATCCGCTATGCTTCTTCGCCCTGTACAGTCTGCGAATAGATCCTTCATTGCGTTCAGGATGACAAATCTTTAAAACGAGAATTCCAGTTTCAGTCCCCTCAGGGTCTCCTTGAAAAGGGACCCTGAGGCCGCGTGCTAAGTACGCACCATGCAATATTTGACATGCATGGTGCCTCAGGGTCCTCCTTTGGAGAGATCCTGAGGGGACGAAACGGTTTAACAGCCGGCTTTATGGTTTTGATTTTTATGRAATATTTGATTAAATTTGGTTTATGAGCGTATTGGTAAACACAAAAAACGAGCAGGAAGAGAAAGTGCTATTGGCTTTTTTGGATAGCCTGCGTTATAACTACCAGGCTGATGTTGACAAAAGTGCGGATGAGCTTAACAGCGCATTTATTGACCAGTACAATACCGAGATTGAACAGGCTGATGCTGCAATTGAAGCAGGGAATTTTGTTACCCACGAAGATGTGGAGCAGCTTTTTAAAAACCGGAGAAAAGCGCTTTAATGCAAATTAAATGGAATAAGTTGGCTGTAAAACAGCTGATAGATGCTATTGAGTACCTGGAAGATAACAACCAATTTGCCTACGCTGAAAAAATTGAACAGCGGATATTATTAAAGATTAAATCGTTACCGCGAAAATCAGAGATCTATCAGCCCGATAGACTCAAGAAAAACAACGACGGAAGTTTTCACGCATTTGAAGTTGACAGTTACCGGATTTCGTACCGGGTATTACCAAAAGAAATACGGATATTGAGAATCAGGCATTCGAGCCGAAGGCCTTTTACCCGGTAACGGTTAATTGTAAAATATTAAAATCGGAGACCTGTACAGTTCGCGATTGCCGCGCTGCGCTCGCAATGACATGTTTATAAATTGCTGATTATCAGTGCTATTTTTTAATATAATCTATGTCATTGCGAGGCACGAAGCAATCGCACGCTATACAGAGCGGACTTGCATAGTTCGCGATTGCCGCGCTGCGCTCGCAATGACATGTTTGTAAATCGTAAATGCTTTCCTTCAAAAACGGCCGGTCACCCTGAGCCTGTCGAAGGGTCGCGCGGAGAGGCCTTTGCCCGCTATGGTTCGACAGGCTCACCATGACAGCCCTAAATTTTATTTCGCCACCACTGCCTGCTGTATCTTCAACGTTTTGCCTTCGCGTAATAGTTCCTGGGTGATGGCGCGGGTGTAGGTTTTTATTTCTTCCTGGAAAGTGGCTACCGAGGCGCCGGTGCGAATCTCTTCCAGTCGTTTTTCCCAGGTGCCGGTGAGCTCGGCCTGGGCTATCTGCTGGTTTTTTACTACGTGGTATACCGATAAGCCGGTTTCGGTGGGTACCAGGTTCTTTTTTTCGCGCAATATGTAATTGCGTTTCAGCAGGGTTTCAATGATGGATGCACGGGTGGCGGGGGTGCCCAGGCCGCTTTCTTTCATGGCGTAGCGCAGCTCTTCGTCGTCAATTTCTTTACCGGCGGTTTCCAGCGCTTTGAGCAGGCTGGCTTCGTTGTACAGGGGCTTGGGCTTGGTTTGTTTCTCAAGCAGAGCCTTATCGGTAACGGGCAGGTTTTCGCCTTGCTGTACTTTGGGGAGGGTGGGGTTTTCTTCTTCCTTTTTTTCCTCGTCGGTATCGTTAAACACGGCGCGCCAGCCCGCGGTTTGTATCACCGTTCCGCTGGCCATAAAGTTGGCGCCCGATTGTACAGTTATTTTGGTGATCTCTTTGATACAGTCCTGGTGAAAGGCTTCCAGCATGCGGCCGGCTACCATATCGTACACGGCCTGTTTATCGGGCGTTAACTGGTAGGGTGTTTCGCCGGTGGGCAGTACGGCATGGTGATCGGTTACTTTTTTGGCGTTCACGCTGCGCTTATTTAACTTGGCGGTTGATAACAGGGTGGCCTGTTTGCCAAAGTCGGGATGATCTTTCAGCTTATCAATTAAACCGGGTACCCCGGCAAATACATCGTCGCCTATATACCTGCTGCCGGTACGCGGGTAGGTTACCAGCTTGCTCTCGTACAGGTTTTGCAGTATGGTAAGGGTTTGGTCGGCAGTGAAGCCTTTGCGTTTATTGGCCTCCTGCTGCAGGCTGCTCAGGTCGTGCAGCAAGGGCGGCGGTTCTTTACGGGGTTTGGCCTCTACACTGAGTATATGGCCGCCATTGGGGAAGCCGCCGTTTACATCCTGCACCTGGTCGACAACGGCCTGTGCTTCTTCTTTGGTTTTATAGCTTTCGGTAGAAATTGCTTTAAATACCTGTCCGTCTTTATCGGGCTGGATGCTTACCTGGTAGTATATTTGGGGCACAAAGTTTTTATTTTCGAGATAGCGCGAGCAGATCATGGCCAGGGTAGGGGTTTGCACCCGCCCCAGCGACAGCACGGCCCTGTTGCCCGACGACAGGCTGAGCGCCTGGGTAGCGTTCATGCCCACCAACCAATCCGACTGTGAACGGCAGTGCGCCGAATTGAACAGGGTATCGTAATCGCTCCCCGGCTTTAAATTGCGGAAACCTTCCTTAATAGCCTCATCTGTTTGCGACGAGATCCATAATCGTTTAAAGGGTTTTTTGCATTTGAGGTAATAGTATATATACCGGAAGATGAGTTCGCCCTCGCGCCCGGCATCGGTAGCTACGATGATCTCGGTAGCTTCGTCGAACAGGCCTTTGATGATATCCAGCTGTTTTTTAACGGATGGATCATCAACCATGCCTTCCTTTGTTTTTACCTTGCGGATGGAGAGCTTAAATTTGGGCGGCAGCATGGGCAGGTTTTGAACGTTCCAGCCGTAATAGCCATACTCCTGCGGGGCGGCTAACTGCAGCAGGTGCCCAAATGCCCAGGTAAATGTGTAGCCTTTGCCTTCCATATAGCCATCCTTTTTGGTGGTAGCGCCAAATACTTTGGCAATTTCGCGCGCAACGGATGGTTTTTCGGCTATGATGACTTTCATAAAGTTTTGTTATTAAGTAAAATAGCCTTCAGCAGCAGCATTTATTTACAGGTGGTGAATGTATATAAATAGTGAGGGGTGTGCAATGGGTGTTGAAAAATGGGAGTGGTGAGTGGTGAGTGGGTGAGTGGTGAATGGTGAGTGGATGAGGAAGGCACCGCTCCCCACCGTCATTGCGAGGTACGAAGCAATCCCCGACTGTACAGAGCAGCTATTTGGGTGCTAACTTTACTTTGTGGTAATGGATAACATCGGCCCGCTCAGTTGCCGCGGGAGGGCTGTTACTTTTGTCGCCACAAAAGTAACCAAGACCGAGCATCGCGAGATAATGAGCACCAATAAAAACAAATAATAAGCGAATAAAGGCTGTCAGCAGAAATGCTTCTTGCCGCACGGGCCTTTGCCCTGCAAAACGGGCAGAACCACGGGTGGCGAATTTTGCTCCGCCCGCTCTTGCCTCGTACGCAAAATTAGCTAATTCCCTATGCCCACGCGCAGCCCCGCATCGTTCTGCCCGTTTTCGCCCGAAGCTGTTCTGCTGACACTTTGGGGAAAATGAAAGCTTTTGGTAACTAAGATGTTACATCATCATTGCTTCGTGCCCCGTTTTTAGGTTACAGTTCCTTAATATTTTATTAACAATTGCAGCGTCATTTGATAACGGTCATTTGTTTTTTGGATTACAATTCCAAACTTTGCTACCCCCTCCCTAATCTTCAAAGAAATGTAAACATGAAAGCCATTGTAGTACCTACCGATTTTTCTGATCAGGCTGATAATGCAGCCCGTTACGCCGTATGCCTGGCGAAGGATTTGAAACGGGATGTTAGTTTATACCATGCCCTGTTTGTGCCGATGGAGGTACCCATTGCCGATGCGGGTTTATGGCCTTTGGAGGATTTTTCTTCTTTAAAAGAAGTTGCAATAAAACAACTGCGGCACCTGGCCGGGTGGCTGGAACGTACTATTAATGATAAGGAGGAAGGCGCTACCGATACATTTAAACCGGCTATTGACTATCATAGCGTGATAGGACCGGTAACGGATGTTATCATGAACGTTATGGCTGATTCAAAATCGAGTTTAGTGGTTATGGGGATGTCGGGATCAAATGGGCTGAGTCGTTTTTTTATGGGGAGCAGGAGTAAGGACCTGGTTGATCACGCTAATTTCCCGGTGTTGCTTGTGCCGGGTTGTGCTGTTTTTAAAGGGATAAAAAAGCTCATTTTTGCTACAGACCTTAACACCGGCGATATCTCGGTAATCCGCATGCTTGCCGGTATGGCCAAAAGATGTAAGGCGGAGATAAGGATTTATCATATAACCGGCGAAAACTATGATAAAAAGGGGAGACTTGGCAAGGTTGAGGCCTTTAATCAAAAATTAACCGAAACGGTGCATTATCCCCATATATCGTACCATCACCTGAGGGGTATGAACGTTGATGATGGCCTCGACTGGCTTTGCGAGCATGGGCAAATTGATTTGCTGGCTATGGTTCACCGGCCGCATACTTTGCTGTTCAGGCTTTTAAGCAACAGCCATACGCACCAGCTGGCCGGGCATATTAAAATACCCTTATTGGTTTTTCCGCCCGAGTATAACGTTACAATATGAAAACCTCACGTCTTCACTAATTCATCATTACCGAAGGGATGAGCATTACGGGTAACTGTTGTTGTTTTAACAGCTCGTCGGTATTGGTGCTTTTAAAAATACGGTTTAAAAGGCTATACCTGTCGTGCACCAGCGCAAGCATATCGGTTTTGGTATCCTTACAAAGGCGGTTAAGGCGGTTAATCAATTCTTTGCCCACTATGCTTCGATAAGAAATGTCCGGATATCCAAACCGGGCTACCTGGGTAATAAAGTTACTTTTCTTTTGGTGGTTGTGGTCGTAGTTATGTTCCCAGAGTGATACATATACAATTTCGAGTTCAAAATGAAAAATCCGGCCCAACTGAACCAGGTAATGCACCGCATCCAGGTCGCTGTCGTTAAAATCGCAGGCAAGGGTTACTTTTTTAAATTGCCCCAAACCGGTACCTTCCGGGATGATGATAACAGGCCGGTTAGCCCGATTGAGTACAACGCTGGTATCACCGCCAATCAACAAATGCTCCATGGTGCTGCCTTTGCGGGCGCCCATTAAAATAAGTTCGATATCCTTTTTTCCCGCAAAAAAATCCACCCGGTATTTAAGACTCCCTTCCTCGTGCCGGCAATCAATACCGGGGTGATGCTGGTCGGCCGGCAGCGTTGCAATAAGCTCCTCTAAATCTTCTTTCAGGAAAGTTAATTTTTTATGGCTTTCATTTTCCCATAACATCTCTTCGATGGCACATGGCGGGTCTCCAAATCCGGCCAGCACAGGGCGGCTGATGAAAGTGTTCAGCAAAATAATGTTTGAATATAGCTGAGCGCAAAGCGAAACGGCAATTGTTGCAGCATGATTGGCGTTATCGGTAAAATTGGTGAGCACCAGGATTTTTTTCACGATAATTTTTATTAAAAGTAATAAATATTAATTTAAATGACAAGTATTATAAACTATAACGCAAATATGATTAAATAGTAAAGCTGAGCAGGTGATGCCCATCATACTCAAAAATGATCTGCAACACATTTTAAGCGTACAAAAAGAGGAGAAAGAAAGATGTTACCAGGAATGGATTTTAGAAGGGGGACTACATGCGGATTTGCTGATTATTTAACACGGTTGCGCTCATCGTTTACAATAGAGCGGATCTCTTCGGCGGTTAGGGGCTCTTTAAACACTTTTACCTTATCCATGTAACCATGGTAGATCCTTTCGGAGGGGAATYCTTCATTTCTGCCCAGTGTCCATTTACTACCGTTGGAGAGGATGGCATCACTTTCTGTTACCGTTTTTCCGGCCAGCTCGCCGTCAATGTATAAATAAAGCGTTTTTCCGGTGCATATGCCTGCTATATGGTGCCAGTTATCATTCCAGTTTTTGGGGAGGTTTACTGTACAATCTCCGCGTCCCCAGCCGCCGGCAAAAAAAGTAAGGGTGGTATGGGCGGTTACCTGCAAAACATGGCTGTCTCCTTTGGTTATCATATCAACCAGTCCGGGTTCGTTTCCCGTTGGGTATACCCAGCCCATCATGGTGATGGTGTTATCCATATTATCCAGGCTTGCCGAGTTGGGTATTTCAACAAATGTATTCTCGTCAAATCCTAATTTCCCGGTTTTGTTACCGGAGTTAGTACGCACGATATGACCATCATTGTGGTATCCCGAATTATCCCTGGTTAAATTATCCGGCACATAACTTACCGGCGAAATATCAAGCAACAGGGACTCTTTATTATCTGCGTATACTTTATAGCCTGCCTCTGCATCATCAACCTTAATATGTTGAAAGCCTTTCACTTTACATGGTACAATATGCGTGATGTTTTTTTTGTCGCCAGGTGTAAGGGTTACGGTATCTATAAAAAGCAGGGAATCATTCTTCATTACGGGGAGTTGGAAGGTCCGTTTTAAACCGTCGATATTTTGAATAATATAGGTAAGCTGTTGGGACTCATTTAGCTTAACCATAGGCTTTGCCGCCAGGCCTGTTATTTTAAACGGATGGGCAAATGGTGTTTTTGGCGCGTTTACAATAACCGTAACCGGGGCCATACCTTCCAGTTTAAGTTCTGTTTTTCCTTCGGGATAAAGGCGGCATATCAGGGAGTCGTTTTTAACACCCTCGGAAACCACCATACAGTATTTATATTCATACTGCTTTCCATTCACTAACAGCCTCACGGTTTTCACCCCGATGCTTCCCTTATTGGCAATGGAAAAATGTATGGTAAAGGGCTCATTAGGTTCCACGCTGTTTTTTGAAACCGAGTAATTCAGGATCTTAAAATCCGGGCTTTGCCTGGTTTCTGATAATTCAACAGGATTTTTGTTAACCGGCCAGTTGCTTTCGGTACTACCCATATTAAACGTCATTGATCCGCCGTTCAGCAATAAGGAATGCGGTATTGTTAACTGCTGCCAGGAGCTTCCGTTAACACTTAATCCTTGTACATAATTATTGCTTGATGCAGTATTGTTACTGTTGATAGTAAAATTTTTACCATTTGAAAGATGCAGCGTTAC
>NZ_JBFUKF010000255.1:0-7249 GCF_056400985.1 Mucilaginibacter sp. P4_G9
GCATTATCATGCCCCGCAGAAGCTATAACCATGGTTGCTGCCGAACGCCAGAAAGGCGAAGAGCATTTATACCGGGAAGAAAAATACGCTGCAGTTTACGAAATAAACATGCTGCGCTGCATTTTTTGCGGCCTTTGTGAAGAAGCCTGCCCCAAGGAGGCCATATATCTTGACGGAGATATTGTACCTGCCGACTATTTGAGGAAGGATTTTATTTACGGCAAAGACAAATTAGTAGAACCACCCTTAAATCAATAAAGAAGTTTTATACCTTTGCGCAACTCTTAAAAAGGGCAAGGGTATTTTGTAAATATAAATATGAGTACATTTTACTTCATCGCATTTTTGTCCATATTCTTTTCGATATTGGTGATCACKGCCAAAAATCCGGTACATAGTATCCTTTATCTTATACTTACCTTTTTTACGTTTACCATTCACTATATATTAATGAACGCCCAGTTTTTGGCGATAGTTAATTTTATAGTGTACATGGGCGCTATCCTGGTATTGTTCCTGTACACACTGATGCTTATCAACCTGAATAAGGATAGTGAACCTGTTAAGCCATTTATGGTGAAGTTTGCGGGTGTATTTGGTGGTGGCATTCTGATGGTGGCTTTAGCAGCCTCCTTAAAATCAATCGGAATATCTAACCCGGTTGTRTTGCAGAACCCGGAGCTGGGTCTGGTGAAAAACCTGGGTAAAGTATTGTTTAACGAATTTTTACTGCCATTTGAAATATCGTCAGTATTGCTGTTATCGGCAATGGTGGGTGCTGTTTTACTGGCTACAAAAGACACTAAAACAGCATAATGGAAAGCTTAACAAATACAATACAAGCGGTGCCGCTTAATCATTACATTTTATTAAGCAGCATTATTTTTTCGATAGGTGTAATGGGCGTATTGATCCGCCGCAATGCTATCGTGATATTTATGTCGGTTGAACTGATGCTGAACGCGGTGAACCTTTTGCTAACGGCATTCTCTGTTTACAGGGGCGATGCTACCGGACAGGTTTTTGTATTCTTTATTATGGCACTTGCGGCCGCCGAAGTAGCTGTGGGGCTGGCCATCATTGTGATGATTTACCGTAATACCAATTCGATAGATATTAACGTGCTGAACAGGCTGAAGTGGTAGCCCCCTGGCCCCCTGAAGGGGGAGGGATAGAGATTAACATTCAATGCCTTCTGTAAGGAAGGCTTATAAATAAAACAATTTAAAAACAAAAAGTCTCCCCTACCGGGGGGGATTTAGAGGGGGCTTATGAATCAATACATCTGGCTTATTCCCATATTACCGTTAGCCGGTTTTATTATTAACGGATTTGGCCGTAATTCATTATCAAAAGGAATAATAGGCTTTATTGGCAGCTTACTCGTACTGGTATCTTTTGGGTTAAGCCTGGCAGCATTCTTCCAGATCAAATCAACCGGCAACCCTATTAATATTACTTATTTTGATTGGATCAACGCGGGCCCGGTTCATATACCTTTCGCATTTTTGGTTGATCAGTTGAGCTCTATTATGTTGCTCATTATCACGGGTGTTGGTTTCCTTATACACCTGTATTCTATTGGTTATATGCATGATGATAAAGGTTTTGGTAAGTTTTTCGCTTACTTAAACCTGTTTGTATTTTTCATGCTGCTATTGGTGATGGGTTCAAACTATATCATCATGTTTATAGGCTGGGAGGGCGTAGGTTTATGCTCGTACCTGCTTATTGGTTTCTGGTATACCAACCCAGACTATGCCGACGCTGCAAAAAAAGCCTTCATCATGAACCGTATAGGCGATTTGGGCTTTTTACTGGGGGTGTTCCTAATGATCTACGCGTTTGGAAGTATTGAATTTGCTACCCTATTTCCTAAGGCGGCAGCAATGAAAATAGGTGCCGCGCCATTTACAGTAATTGCCCTATTGTTGTTTGTTGGCGCTATAGGTAAATCGGCCCAGTTACCATTGTTTACCTGGTTACCAGATGCAATGGCCGGCCCAACTCCTGTATCAGCATTGATCCACGCTGCAACCATGGTTACAGCAGGTATTTATATGATTGCCCGCTCAAACATATTCTACAGCATGTCGCCATTTGCAATGGAGGTTGTGGCTATAGTAGGTTTGGCTACCGCGTTATTTGCCGCGTTAATTGCCCTTACGCAAACGGATATTAAAAAGGTACTGGCTTATTCAACTGTATCGCAACTGGGCTATATGTTTTTAGGTTTAGGTGTGGGTGCCTATACCGGTGCTTTCTTCCACGTATTAACACATGCTTTCTTTAAAGCCCTGTTATTCCTTGGTGCAGGCTCTGTTATCCATGCGGTAAGCGGCGAGCAGGATATGCGCAAAATGGGAGGCTTAAAAGGCAAGCTGCCTGTTACATTTGCTACCATGCTTATTGGTACTATAGCCATTTCGGGAATACCACCGTTCTCTGGTTTCTTTTCAAAAGACGAAATTCTGGCTCATGCCTTTGAGCACAGTACTACCTTTTATGTAGTAGGTGTATTTAYGGCTATGCTTACCTCGTTCTACATGTTCAGGATGATGTACCTTACTTTTTGGGGTAAATTCCGTGGCACGCATGAGCAGGAACATCATTTGCATGAGTCGCCGGCAACCATGACCATTCCATTGATCATATTGGCAATACTTTCTATTATCGGCGGTTTAATTGGCGTGCCCGAGGTTTTAGGTGGTCACCATGAACTTGGCCACTACCTGGCCCCTGTATTTAAAGCATCAACGGCGATCCTGCCTTCACATGAATTGTCATCAGGTACCGAATGGATCCTGATGGGTGTTTCGGTAGGTGTTGCATTTATAGCATTAATCTATGCTTTTATAAAATATGTTCAAAACGGTAGTCTTCCGGTAGCAGATACCGACGAACGCCCCGCATTGACCAGCTTATCCTATCAGAAATTTTATGTAGATGAGCTTTATGATTTCCTGATCCGCAAACCATTGGATTTCTTGTCAACTTTTTTCTACAACGTAGTGGATAAGATGGGTATTGATGGTTTAGTGAACGGCCTGGGTAAAGGAACTGTTGAAACCAGTAAAGGCCTGCGTTTATTGCAAACCGGCAATGTAGGTTTTTACATATTTGTAATGGTGCTGGGTATTATAGCCATATTGGTTTACAGCGTATTTGGATTAACTAAAGTATAAACGATAGCGTTTAAAATATAAAATGACCGTTAGTATATTAATTTTTTTACCGGTAGTTGCCGCAGTTATAGTAGCCTTATTAAAAAACGGGGCTGCCAAACACGCCGCATTATTTTTCTCTGTTGCCGAACTGGTAATAGCCGGTCTGTTTTTAAGCCGTTTTGTACCCGATGCAACAACACAATTTGGTATTGATGTTCCGTGGATAGCAAAATTGGGTATTTATTTTAGCGCTGGTATTGATGGCATCAGCATGATCATGGTACTGCTTACCACGTTGCTTGTACCGCTTATTATATTAACCACCTATAAGCACGAATATAAAAATGCCGGTGCTTTTTATGGTTTAATACTATTTATGCAGGCTGGTTTGCTGGTAGTGTTTACCGCGTTAGACGGGTTTTTATTTTACGTTGGATGGGAAGCCGCGTTAATCCCTATTTACTTTATATGCGCCCTTTGGGGGGGCGAAAACCGGATCCGTATTACCCTTAAATTTTTCATCTATACATTTGCCGGTTCGTTATTTATGCTGGTAGCTATCATCTACCTTTATTTACAATCACCGGATAGAACTTTCGATATTCATAGCTTTTACGCTTTAAAGCTTACTGCCCCGCAACAATCGTGGGTATTTTTGGCATTTTTCCTGGCCTTTGCCATTAAAATGCCTTTATTCCCTTTCCATACCTGGCAGCCCGATACTTATACCGAGGCACCTACCGGCGGTACCATGATGTTATCAGGAATCATGCTTAAAATGGGGATCTATGGCGTTATCAGGTGGTTAATACCATGCGCACCTCTTGGTTTGGCTCATTGGCAAAGCCTGGCTATTATACTTGCAGTTATTGGTATTGTGTATGCTTCCATCATAGCGTTTAAACAAACAGACGGCAAACGTTTGGTAGCTTATTCATCCATAGCGCACGTTGGCCTTATTGCTGCGGCAATTTTTACCTGGAACGCGCAAGGTTTACAAGGCGCAATGATACAAATGCTTAACCACGGTATAAATGTGGTAGGCATGTTTTTTATATGGGATATCATCAGCAGGCGTTTAAATACACGTAACATCGGCCAGCTTGGCGGTATTGCGCTGGTAGCGCCTAAATTTTCAATAGCGTTTTTAATTATAGTATTGGGTACGGTAGGTTTACCACTTACCAATGGGTTTGTAGGCGAGTTTTTATTGCTTGATGGTGTTTTTCAATACAGCGCTTACCACTAC
This sequence comes from Mucilaginibacter sp. P4_G9, assembly GCF_056400985.1. Classification (NCBI taxonomy): domain Bacteria; kingdom Pseudomonadati; phylum Bacteroidota; class Sphingobacteriia; order Sphingobacteriales; family Sphingobacteriaceae; genus Mucilaginibacter; species Mucilaginibacter sp. P4_G9. Next base: position 4,417 of record NZ_JBFUKF010000255.1, read on the forward strand.
ATGAATTTAGCACTGGTAATAGCAGCGGGTTTAACTATCATTTTTGGCGCCGTATATATGTTACGGATGTACAAAAATGTAATGCAGGGCGGGCTTAATGAACTGACAACAACTTTTAGGGATATAAGCGGATCAGAGCAATTGGTCCTGACTATTATCTGTATACTGATAATAGCCATAGGTGTTTATCCGCAGCCAATAATGCATATATCTGAGGCGGCGGTTAATAATTTGTTAGGCACTTTGAATGGAAAGTTGACGTATTAGAATGAAATTCTAAACTCTAAATCCAAAATTCTAAAAAGAAAATAAAATATTTAAATGAGTACTTTAATCATCATATCTGTTTTACCAATAGTGCTGCTGTATCTTGGTTTATACAAGGCTACAAAAGCATTATTACCCGTTACTGTGATTGGCTTGATCGCCGCGCTGGTTTGTGCCGTTGCCGAATATAAAACCCCGGATACAACGGTGCCAATTTATCAAGGTATGATGTTGTTCAACAACTTCTCTGTTGTATTTTCATCAGTTGCTATTATTACCACAATCCTCATCCTGCTTTTATCTGGTGGATATTTTGAGAGGATCAGTAAACATGTGGCCGAGTATTACGCTATTATATTATTCTCGCTAACGGGTATCATTGTAATGGTATCTTACTATAACCTTACCATGATGTTCATTGGTATCGAGATCATGTCGGTAAGTTTATATATCCTGGCGGGTATCAGGAAAAGTGATTTCGCATCGAACGAGGCCGCTTTAAAGTATTTCCTGATGGGGGCATTCTCAACCGGTTTCTTATTGTTTGGCATCACTTTAATATACGGTTCAACAGGCTCATTCAGTTTAGAAGTTATCCGCGATTGGGTTTTGGCACATCCGCACATCGATCCGATGTTTTACACAGGTATCGCGTTGATTATTGTCGGGCTTTGCTTTAAGGTTGGCGCCGCGCCATTCCATTTCTGGACTCCTGATGTATATGAGGGCTCACCTACCCTTATAACCGCCTTCATGTCTACGGTAGTAAAAACTGCCGGTTTTGCAGCATTTCTGCGTTTGTTTTCGGTCTGCTTTGCTCCACTGTCTGATTTTTGGATGCCGGTTTTACTTGTTATTACTGTAGCAACTTTATTTATAGGTAACATCACCGCGCTGTATCAGCAAAGCTTTAAACGAATGCTGGCTTTTTCAAGCATATCACATGCGGGCTACCTGCTTTTTGCTATTGTGGCTTTAGGTTCTGCATCGGCTAATTCGGTATTTATATACGCTACTGCGTATTCAATTGCTTCAATTATTGCTTTTGGCAGTTTAATATTGGTGCATCAGCAAAGCGGCAGCGATAGCTTTGAAAGCTTTAACGGCCTTGCAAAAAACAATCCTTTCCTGGCCTTTGTATTAACAATATCTATGCTGTCATTGGCTGGTATCCCGCTTACTGCAGGGTTTATTGGAAAGTTTTTCATGTTTTCGGGCGCGCTGTCAAAGTACCAGTTTTGGCTGGTTATTATAGCCGTTGTAAATGCCATTATCAGTATCTTTTATTATTTCAGGGTTATAGTTGCCATGTATTTCCGCCCGGCAGATAGGGCCGAAGTTACCATACCGGCATATTATAAACTTGTTTTTGCTGTATCGGCATTAGCAACTGTTATTATCGGTGTTTATCCCGATTTTATCTCCCGTTTCATTTAATAATAACTGGGTACTGCAAATTGATATAATATTTGTAGTTTTACAGATATAGTGAATGGAAAGTTTTTGGGATTACCTTCAAAATTTAACGGACGCTCAATCCATCATAAGCAGGGGAGGCTTTTATTTCCTGCTTGTTGTTGTTTTTGCTGAAACCGGCCTGTTTTTTGGTTTTTTTTTACCAGGAGATTATCTGCTATTCATGGCAGGTTTGCTGTGTTCGGCAGGAAAGGTGGATGTAGGCATATCTACGTTGGTGCTATCGCTCATTGCAGCTGGCATATTAGGAAATTTTACGGGTTATTGGTTTGGTTACCGAACAGGGCCTGTGCTATTTAATAAGAACGACTCGCTGTTTTTTAAAAAGCGATATGTGGTACTTGCAAGCGATTTTTATAATAAGTACGGAGGAATGGCCTTGATTTTAGGGAGATTTTTCCCGATAGTTAGAACATTTGCCCCTATATTTGCAGGTGTTGTAAAGGTTGACATAAAAAAATTCGGTTTATATAACCTGATAGGGAGTGTAACCTGGGTATGTACATTTACTTTAGGCGGATTTTTCTTAGGTAAAAGGTTTCCGCAATTAAAGGATTATATGCAGTATATAGTTTTAGGGCTGATTGTTATTACTACCATCCCGCTTGTTACAGCTTACATCCGTAAAAAAATAGCAGTGAATAAAGAAAAGAGTAACACATAAAAATACATAACAAATACCAATGAGTACACAACACCCATGGCACCAGGTTTCTCCRGGTGAAAACATCCCCGAGATTGTTAACGCTATAATTGAAATCCCTAAAGGCTCTAAAGCCAAATACGAAATTGATAAGGATTCTGGTTTACTAAAATTAGATCGGGTTTTATTTTCGTCGGTAATGTACCCGGCCAACTACGGCTTTATTCCACAAACTTACTGCGATGATAAAGATCCATTAGATATATTGGTACTTTGCTCAATTGATGTTTTCCCGATGTCGATCATCGAGGCAAAGGTAGTAGGTGTGATGCACATGGTTGATAATGGCGAACAGGACGATAAAATTATTGCTGTTGCCAAAAACGATATGTCGGTAAATTACATAAATGATTTGAATGAGCTTCCTCCGCACGCCATGACCGAAAT
>NZ_JBFUKF010000256.1:0-7248 GCF_056400985.1 Mucilaginibacter sp. P4_G9
CTATAATATAGATGCCATACACGAAAAAGGTACTTCCTGGCCGGCGGTGATGGCCAAAACGGTTAAAAATGATTACCCGGAGGTTGAAAAATCGGGCCGTGTAATGAACAACTCCCTGTTTTGGGGTGCGGGCAGTAACGAGTTGAAACGTGCAGACGGCGTGCAAAACACCCACGAGGATGGTTTTGCTTACGCAGATCAGTCGCTATTGGAGATACTAAAAGTCCCCATGGTTTACGGCGACCTGGCGCATGCGCTTACCGAGCCGCAAACCATGGTGATATCAAAAAGTAAAGCCGATAAATATTTTCCTGGTCAAAATCCGGTTGGCRAGGTGATGTACCTTAACAACAATAAAAGCCGCCCTTATAAAATTGGGGCCGTGATGCAGGATTTTCCAACTACCTCACATTTGCATTACAGCTTTTTGCTTACCCTAACTGGTGTTAAGTTTTGGGATGGTGAGCAGGAAACCTGGGGAGCCAGTAACTATGATATTTACGTGTTACTTAAACCAGGTGCCGATGTTAAAAGCCTGAATAAAAAGATAACCGATGGCATAATAAAAGGCTATTACATACCCGATATGAGAAGGGGTGGCGATAAAAACGCGGATAGGATTGCCGCCGCTTTAACCATGTTTTTGCAAAATATTAAAGATATTAACCTGTACTCGTATGATATCCGCGATGGCTTGTCGCATGGGGATATTCGGTTTATGTGGTTGTTTGGGGCGGTGGCCGGTTTTATATTGGTGATTGCCTGTATCAATTTTATTAACCTGGCAACGGCAAAATCTGCCAACAGGGCAAAGGAGGTGGGCTTGCGCAAAGTAGTAGGTTCACAGCGCAGTGGTCTGATCGGTCAGTTTTTGGCCGAATCATTGATTTACAGCTTTATCTCCTTTATTATAGCCATCATTTTGGCGGCATTATTAATGCCTTATTTTAATACGCTGGCATCAAAAACACTAACCATACCATGGCTGCAATGGTGGTTTATGCCCACTATAATAGTTGCCGCGGTACTAGTTGGCATACTGGCCGGCGTTTACCCTGCATTTTACCTTTCCAGCTTTAAACCGGTAGACGTTCTGAAGGGCAAGCTGGCTACGGGTAGCAAAAGCTCCTTTTTACGCAACGGACTGGTTGTTTTCCAGTTCACTACTTCCATTATATTAATTATAAGCACCGTGGTTATTTATAACCAGATGCATTACATCCTGAATAAAAAGGTAGGGTTTGAAAAAGACCAGGTGTTGATGATACAGGGCACGCACACGTTGGAGGGCGAAGTGCAAAACTTCAAAAACGAGTTGCTAAAGCTATCCGCTGTAAAAAGCGCCTCCGTGAGCGATTTTTTACCGGTATCGGGCACCAAGCGTAACGGCAATGAGTTTCATAATGAGGGTAAACAGAAATTGGAAGCTGGTRCCGGTGGCCAGTTTTGGGATGTTGATGCCGACTATATAAAAACCCTGGGCATGACTATAGTGGCTGGTCGGGATTTTAACCCTRAACTAAAAACCGATTCGCAGGCCGTGATCATTAACCAAACCATGGCGCAAAAATTAGGACTTAAAAATCCGGTAGGTAAACGGATAAGTAATTACGGCGCGCCTGTGCCCATTATTGGTGTGGTAAAGGATTTTAATTTTGAATCGCTAAAGGGTAGCCTCGAACCATTGGTAATGCACCTGGGTAATAGTCCTACAATTGTATCGGTAAAAATAAAACCTACTGATGTTAAAAATACGCTCGCGCAGATAACCGCGGTATGGAAAAACTTTTCGCCAAACCAGCCCATCAGATATACGTTTATGGACGAGCAATTTGCCAATATGTATGCCGACGTACAACGGATGGGACGCATATTTACCAGCTTTGCCGTATTGGCTATCATTATAGCTTGCCTTGGTTTGTTTGCCTTAGCCGCTTTTATGGCCGAGCAGCGCAGCAAAGAGATAGGCATCCGCAAGGTACTTGGGGCAAGTATAGCCAACATCACGCGCCTGCTCTCGGTCGATTTTGTTAAGCTGGTGTTCATCGCCATTCTAATCGCATCGCCAATAGCATGGTGGGCCATGAACAAATGGTTGCAGGATTTTAACCCCAGCAACCGCATCAGTATAAGCTGGTGGATGTTTGCCCTTGCGGGGATAGTGGCCATACTGATAGCCGTGTTTACTGTAAGTTACCAAAGCATAAAAGCCGCGCTAATGAACCCGGTAAATAGTTTGAAGGCGGAGTAGAAAAGCTGAAAGCCGAAGGCATAAAGCTGAAAGCATAAAAATTGAACAGTTAAATTAACGAAAAAAAAGCTTTATGCCTTTAGCCTTAAGCTAACCAACAATATAATGTTAAAGAGTTATTTAAAAACAGCATGGCGGTTTTTGTTAAAAAACAAAACCTTTAGTTTCATCAACATTATTGGCCTGGCTACAGGTACATTGTGTTGCYTGTATATTTTATTGTATGTGCAGGATCAGTACAGTTATGATAAGCAGCATAAGGATGTAAACAATATTTACCGCATAACAACCGATCTGGAACTCACCGGCGATAAACACCACGGAGCGGCAAGCTCACCGCCAATTAGCCCTGCCATGAAAAATGATTTTGGCGAAGTGGTACAATTTACCCGCCTGGTAACTACCGAAGGTTTTGGTGCCAAACAACACCTGCTGCGTTATAAGGAAAAATCATTTTATCAAAAGGATGCCGCTTATGTCGACTCTACCTTTTTTGATATGTTCAGCTATCACTTTGTTGGCGGCAATGCATCAAAAGTATTAGCCGAGCCCTACTCCATTGTGTTGCTTAAGCCTGTTGCCGACAAGCTTTTTGGCAGCGAAGACCCGGTAGGCAAAATGATATCTATTGATAACTCCTTTGGAAAACATGATTTTAAGGTAACCGGAGTGGTTGACGAAAGCGCCGGAAAAACGCACATTCACGCCAATATGTTTATGGCCATGAACAGTGGAGGCCTGGGCCAATATGTGCGCCAAAACAATACCTGGGGTGGCAATAACTTTCTTTTTGCCTACGTAAAACTGAGGCCCGATGCCAATGCTGCAGCATTTGAAAAAAAACTGCCCGAATTTTTAAATAAATATGGCGCTGCCCAAATGAAGGAAATAGGCATGAAAAAATCATTGCACCTGCAGCCGGTTGCATCCATCCACACCACTCCGGGTTTTGAACATGAATTAACCAAAACGCTGGCCCCTTCGTTCTTGTATATACTAATACTGATAGCCGTAATGATCCAGGTGATTGCCTGTATCAACTTCATGAACCTGTCTACCGCGCGCGCATCCAAACGCGCCAAAGAAGTAGGCGTACGTAAAGTGATAGGTGCGGGCCAGGGCGATTTGATAAAACAGTTTTTGGGCGAGTCGTTTTTATTGGCATTAATTGGGGTAGCTATAGCGCTGCCGCTATTAATGATCCTGCTTCCTTACCTAAACCAGGTAACCAAAACAGATATCCACTTGTCTTTTTTTACAAATTACAAGCTTTGGGTAATGTTAATAAGCCTGGTGCTTGTTACCGGCCTGGTTGCGGGCAGCTATCCGGCGTTTTACTTATCGTCGTTTAAAGCTATCAAAGTAATAAAAGGCAATTTTACCAGCCACATTTCGGCAGCCGGCATTCGCAAATCGTTAGTTGTTTTTCAGTTTGTATTATCAATTGTGCTGGTTACCGGTATCATTATTATATACAGCCAGCTCAACTATATAAAGAATAAAGATATTGGCTTTGATGCCAGGCAGAAGCTCATCTTCAACTTTTATACAGTTGGTACACAAAGCAAAATGCAGAATTTTGCAAACGACCTGAGGCAATTGGCCGAGGTTAAAGTAGTAAGCCGCGCCGACAATTATTTAAGCCAGTTTGTACCGCACGATCATGGTGTTTACCCCGCAGGTGGTAACATGACCACTGCTATCGACGCGCAAAATATAAACACCGATGAATTTTTTGCGAAAGCCAATGGTATAAAGATCATTAGCGGTCGCGATTTCCGCCTGCACGATTCAACCCGGGTATTAATCAATGAAACCCTGGCAAAGCGTTTAGGATTAAACCCTCAAACTGCGCCGGGAAAAAGGTTATACACCAAGTATGAACCCAACCCCGAAACCTTTGTAGAAGTGGCCGGCGTTATGAAGGATTTTAACTACAACTCACTCCACAGTGAAGTAAAACCATTTATGCTGGTTTATGATAAAAACGCCGGAGATTTTAATAACCTTGTGGTTGCTACCGATAGCAAAAACTATAAATCACTGCTGGCAAAAATAGAGGTATTATGGCGCAAAGATATTGCCGACGCCCCTTTTGAATATTCGTTTTTAGATACCGAGGTTCAAAAGCAATATGAAACAGAGATCACCCTATCGCAGATCATTAATTCATTTACGCTGGTAGCCATTGTTATTTCATGCCTTGGCTTGTTTGGTTTAGCTGCCTTTAGCGCCGAGCAGCGCAGCAAAGAAATAGGTATTCGTAAAGTATTGGGTGCAAGCGTAACCGGCATAGTACAATTGCTATCTACAGATTTTTTAAAGCTGGTTATCATTGCCTTCATCATTGCAACGCCTATAGCCTGGTGGGGGATGAATAAATGGCTGCAGGCCTTTGAATACCGCATACCTATCAGCTGGTGGATGTTTGGCCTGGCCGGCATCCTGGCGGCATTTGTAGCCCTGTTTACGGTAAGTTTCCAGGCTATAAAGGCAGCATTGATGAACCCGGTGAAGAGTTTGAAAACGGAATAGATGAGTAGTATCAAGTAGTTAGTATCAAGTATCAAGACAGAAGTATTGTGGATTGGTGCGGTATTAGCCAACAGACAAGACCAATGAACAAATGAACCAGTGAACAAATGAACCAACATTATTTAAAAACCGCCTGGCGTAACCTTATCAAAAATAAGGCTAACTCTGTTATCAATATCGCGGGGCTTTCGGTTGGTATGGCGGTAGCCATCCTTATCGGGTTATGGATCTGGGACGAATTATCGTTCGATCAGTATCACCAGAACTATAACCGTATTGCCCTGGTTGAACAGAATTTGAAAAATAACGGCGAAATTGATACCTGGGCGGCAACGCCTTATCCGCTGGCTAACGAGTTGCGTAAAAACTATGGCAGCAGTTTTAAAGCTGTAGTGATGGCTGCAGGAATGGGTAACCACCTGTTAAGCCTGGGCGATAAAAAGCTAAACAAAACAGGCGTATATTTTGAACCCCAGGCACCAGAAATGTTTACGCTTAAAATGCTGAAGGGCACGCGCGATGGGTTAAAAGACCCTTACTCGGTTTTAATATCAGCATCAAATGCCAAAGCTTATTTTGGTGATGCCGACCCGATGAACAAGGTTTTAAAGATTGATAATAAACTGGATGTAAAAGTAACGGGGGTTTATGAAGATCTGCCCCGCAATTCAACCTTTGCAGATATTTCGTTTATTGCACCATGGCAGCTTTATTTTAATAATACCGAATGGGTACGCACCGCTGCCGATCCCTGGCGGCCAAATGCCTTCCAGATCTTTGTTCAGTTGATTGATAATACCAGCTTTGCCAATGTATCTGTAAAAATAAAAGATGCCAAACTGCGTAACCTCAATACCGAACTGGCTAAAAAGAAACCGCAGCTTTTTTTACAGCCCATGAGCAAATGGCATTTATACAGCGATTTTAAAAATGGTGTAAATGTAGGCGGCCGCATTAAATACGTTTGGTTGTTTGGCATAATCGGTGTGTTTGTGTTGCTGCTGGCCTGCATCAATTTTATGAATTTAAGTACAGCCCGTAGCGAAAAACGGGCCAAAGAAGTGGGTATCCGCAAGGCAATAGGCTCTTTACGCAGCCAGCTCATCTACCAGTTTTTTAGCGAATCAGTACTGTTTGTGGTATTGGCGCTGGCCTTATCCATAGTACTGGTACAGCTGAGCTTACCGTTTTTTAATGCTGTTTCTGATAAAAATATGTCTGTTTTATGGGGTAGCCCTTTGTTTTGGTTAATGGTTGTTGGCTTCAGTTTATTTACCGGATTAATAGCCGGAAGCTATCCGGCATTGTACCTGTCGTCGTTTGAGCCTGTAAAAGTTTTAAAAGGATCGTTCAAGGTTGGCCGGCTTGCCGCCGTTCCGCGTAAGGTATTGGTGGTAATACAATTTACAGTATCCATCACCCTTATCATCGGTACTATTATTGTTTTCCGGCAGATCCAGTTTGCTAAAGACCGGCCTATTGGTTACAGTCGTGATGGATTGGTTTCGGTACCTGTACTTAACGATGATATTCATAAACACCTCGATGTAGTTAAAGCCGAACTGTTAAAAAGCCAGGCCGTGGTATCTGTAGCCGAAGCCGGTGCTGCACCAACAGAGTACAGCTCAAGCAGCAGTGGTTTTGAGTGGAAAGGCAAAGACCCTAACATGAGTGTGGATTTTCCTAATGAAGGTGTGTCCTATGATTTTGAAAAAACAATCGGGTGGAATTTTAAACAGGGCAGGGGATTCTCCCGGTCGTTCCTCACAGATTCATCTGGTTTGGTAATTAATGAAACCGCAGCCCGCTTTATGGGCTTTAATGATAATGCGGTTGGTGAAACCATTAAATGGAATGGTGAGCCGTTAAAGGTGATAGGGGTAGTAAAGGACATGATCATCAGCTCGCCTTATGAAGAAATCAGGCCATTTATTTATTACCTCTCCAAAAATTCAGAATCTACTATCCTGCTAAAAATTAATCCGAAGGTTAGCGCAACAGAAGCCCTTGGCAAAATAGAGCGCATTTTTAAACTATATAACCCATCACAACCATTTGAATATCATTTTGTGGATGATGAGTACGCCAAAAAATTTGGCAACGAGCAACGTATAGGCAAACTGGCCGCCTGCTTTGCCGGGCTGGCTATTTTTATCAGTTGCCTGGGCCTGTTTGGTATGGCTTCGTTCCTGGCCGAGCAGCGCATTAAAGAAATAGGCGTACGCAAGGTATTGGGCGCATCGGTATTTAGCCTGTGGCGCTTAATGTCGACAGATTTTGTGGTGCTGGTTGTTATTTCCATACTGATAGCAACCCCGGTTTCTTATTATTTTATGCATGGCTGGCTGCAAGGGTATCAATATCACGCCGGCATAGCCTGGTGGATATTTGCCGCCGCCGCCACCGGAGCCATGGTAATCACTTTATTAACGGTAAGTTATCAAAGCATCAGAGCCGCTTTG
>NZ_JBFUKF010000257.1:0-7225 GCF_056400985.1 Mucilaginibacter sp. P4_G9
GACTGCAAACAGCTACCAGCACATCTGCTGATGAAATGAAACTGGAAGGCAATATTCAAACTTCTGATACGGAAGATCCCGCGTTGATTGAAAAGATCATTACAGTAAACTACACATGGCCGGTTAAAATTACCTGGGATCATAATGTTGTTACAAAAACGCATACATTTAAAATAACAGGCCTAAAACGGCAATCGGGCTCGGTTACGCCTGTTACCATTAACTGGGATGGTAGTGCTTTAAACGTTGATAAAAAAGGCGATCAGCGTTTTGATGTACCCGCGATAGGCGATTTTAAGGTGCTGAATATTCGTGCAGTGCAGGATAACGACCAATATGTATTGGTACAATTCTCGGATGCTATAATGGTCGGACAGGAATTGAATGGCCTTATTGGAATCGCAAATATAGGCGATGCGGCCTATACCATTGATGGCAGTATGGTTAAAGTATACGCTTCTGAACGCCTACAGGGCGATTACAGCGTGTTTGTAAATGAAGGGGTCGAAAATATCGCTCACAAAAAGATCATTAAAACTTATACCGCTAATGTGTTTTTTGAAAACCGGCTGCCAAATGTAACTATCCCGGGCAAAGGCGTAATTCTGCCCGATTCGGGTAAACTGATGATGCCTTTTGAAGCCGTGAACCTAAAAGCGGTTGATGTGAGTATCATTAAGATATATGRGAGCAACGTACCGCAATACTTTCAAAATAACGATTTTAATGGCGGGCAGGAATTGCGGCAGGTTGGTAAACCTATTGTACAAAAAACCATCAGGCTGGACAAAGATAAAGGGGTAAACCTGAATAAAAAGAACCGTTTTATGTTGGATCTCGACCAGATGATCCGTACAGAACCCGGCGCTATTTACAGGGTGGTTATAGGCTTCAGGCAGGATTATTCGCTGTACAACTGTAGCTTGGGAGGTACGGTAAAAAAAGACGACGACGAGGGGTATGAAGGTGAGGGAGAATACAGCAATAATGCCAACAAGGTAAGTGACGAAGACGATGATTTTTGGTCGAGATATGACAATTTTTACCCTGAAGGCTACAGCTGGCAAGATAAAGATAATGCCTGTACCCCATCCTACTATACCAAAACACGCTGGGCTACCCGCAATATAATCGCATCAAACATTGGCCTGATTGCTAAACGCGGCAATAATAACAACATGCAGATAGCGGTTACTGATATCATGACCGCCAAACCTATGGATGGTGTGGAATTACAGTTACTCGATTATCAAAAGCAGCTGATCTTAAAAACCACATCGGGTTCTGACGGAATGGCCAGCTTTGACCTGAAACGGAAACCATACCTGCTGGTAGCAAAAAAAGGCCGTCAGCGCGGGTATTTAAAACTTGATGATGGGAACTCGCTGCCCCTCTCCCGCTTTAACGTTAGTGGAGAGCAGGTTCAAAGCGGATTAAAAGGTTTTCTTTATGGCGAACGTGGTGTTTGGCGCCCCGGCGACAGTATATTTATGACCTTTATACTGGAAGATAAGTTAAAAACCTTGCCAGCCGATCACCCGGTTGAGTTTGAACTGACAGATCCCAACGGAAAACTTTACAGGCGTATCACGCAAACCAAATCATTGGATGGTTTTTATAGTTTCCATACCGCTACAGAAACATCTTCGCCTACCGGGAACTGGACAGCGCGGGTAAAAGTGGGCGGGGCTCTTTTTGAGAAGAAGATTAAGGTGGAAACCATTATGCCAAACCGTTTAAAACTAAGCCTTACGTTTGGCGGCGCCAATGAACTCACCAAAGGCAACAATGCCAACGGCAAGCTAAGCGCGCGCTGGCTGTTTGGTGGGGCTGCCCAAAACCTGAAAGCCAAAGTTGATGCATTTTTAACACCGCAGACAACCAGCTTTAAAAACTATAAGGATTATGTTTTTGATGATCCTACCCTCGCCTTCAATACCCAAACCCAAACCGTTTTTGATGGCAAGCTAAGCGCTAACGGCAATGCTGATGTTGATGCTAATGTAAACGTAGAGAAACAGGCACCCGGGCAGCTGCGCGCCAACTTTTTGGTAAAAGTATTTGAGCCGGGTGGTAATTTCAGCATACAGCAGGTTACCATGCCATATAATGTTTACCCCGGCTATGTGGGTATCAAAACACCACCGGGCAGCGAACTTTCGGGTATGCTGGTTACCGATAAAGATCACCAGGTTGATATTGCCGATGTTGATGTAAATGGCAACGCTTTTACAGGTACCCGTACTGTTGAATTGGAACTATACAAAGTACAATGGCGCTGGTGGTGGGATCAAACCGGCGATGAGACGAGCAATTTTACCCAGGATAAATACAACAAGCTCATCAAAACCCAAAGCATACAGCTTACAAACGGGCGTGGTAAATGGACATTGCGTATCCCCAAAGCCGATTGGGGGCGCTATCTCATTAAGGTAAAAGACGAACAAACGGGGCACTCAACCGGCAAGATCATTTATGTTGATTGGCCAAACTGGTCGGAAAGGTTGCAGCAAAGTAACCCTACCGAGGCTGCAATGCTCTCCTTTACTTCGGATAAACCTGCTTATAAGGTTGGCGAACAGGCTACTTTAACCATACCTACAGCTGCTGATGGCCGCGCTTTAATCAGCTTTGAAAATGGCAGCAAAGTTTTAAAAACTACCTGGATAGATACCAAAAAAGGGCAAACCCAATACAATTTCACCGTAGATGCGGAAATGGCGCCAAACGTTTTTGTGAACGTGACCCTGCTGCAAAGGCATTCACAAACAATAAACGACCTACCTATCCGCATGTATGGTGCTATACCCCTCACGGTAAACAACCCCGAAACGATATTGAAGCCGGTGATAAGCATGCCGGATAAGATCAGACCCGAAACACAATCGGCCATAACGGTAACCGAGGCATCGGGTAAGGAAATGACCTATACCATTGCCATTGTTGATGAGGGCCTGCTGGATATTACCAATTACAAACTGCCCGATCCGCATGATACCTTTTATGCCCGTGAGGCGCTTGGCGTAAAAACATGGGATCTGTTTGATTATGTGATAGGCGCTTATGGCGGCGGACTGGAACGGATTTTAAGCATCGGTGGCGATGGTAACCTGGGCACCAACAAGAATGTGTCTGTAAACCGATTTAAGCCGGTTGTGAAATTCATGGGCCCGTTTCACCTTGGTGCAGGCGAAAAGCAAACCACGGCCTTTAAACTACCGCAATATGTAGGTTCTGTAAAGGCAATGGTTGTGGCTGGGCACGATGGTGGCTATGGTATTGCCGAAAAAGTTGTGGCGGTTAAAAAGCCGCTGATGATCTTGGCTACTTTACCGCGGGTGTTAGGTCCGGGCGAAAAGGTGCAGCTACCTGTTACTGTTTTCGCTATGGAACCTAATATCAAAACGGTTACCGTATCGGTACAAAGCAATGCTTTCAGCAATCTTGCAGGCAACAATACCAAAACGCTCACTTTTACCAAAACAGGCGATCAGCTGGCAACCTTTGATTTAGATGTAAAGGACTTTGTGGGCGTAGGCAAGGTGAAGATCATCGCCAAAAGCGGATCAGAGACAGCAGCTTATGATGTAGAACTAAATGTGCGCAACCCTAATCCGCCGGTAACCCGCATCTTACAAAAAGAGCTTAAACCGGGTGAAACATGGAGCACTGCTTACCAGGCAATAGGTATAAGCGGTACCAATAAAAACACCATGGAGGTTGCCTCCATCCCACCGCTGAACCTGGATAAACGGCTGGATTACCTGATAGATTATCCCCATGGTTGTGTGGAGCAAACCACTTCGGCAGCCTTCCCACAATTGTATTTGAGCCAGTTGCTTGATCTGTCGCCAAGGCAAAAAGCAGAATCAGAAAGGAATATCAAGGCTACTATTGCAAGGCTCAATGGATTCCAGGTACCCGGCGGCGGCTTAAGCTACTGGCCAGACGGCGGCAGTGCAGATGAATGGGGAACCAATTATGCCGGGCACTTTATGCTGGCTGCGCAGGCTAAAGGTTATAGTATGCCTTTAGGATTTATAGCGCAATGGAAGAAATACCAAAAACAAAAAGCTTTAACCTGGGCGCCAGATAGCAGGAGCTTTTATGGCGATGACCTTAACCAGGCATACCGCCTGTATTTACTTGCTTTAGCCCGCTCGCCAGAATTAGGGGCGATGAACCGTTTACGCGAGTTTAAATATTTAAGTGTAGAAGCTAAATGGCGCCTGGCTGCAGCCTATAAACTGGCCGGCCAACCCGAGATGGGTATAGGGATGATTGCAGGTTTACCAACCTCCATAAAACCTTATAATACCATGTACGGCACTTATGGTTCCGACCTGCGGGATGAGGCAATGATATTGGAAACCCTTACATTGCTTGGTCAACAGGCAAAGGCAGCTGCACAGCTTAGAACTGTAGCTGCAAGGCTTTCGCAGGATGATTGGTATAGTACCCAAACCACCGCCTACTCGTTGATAGCTATTGCGCAATATTGCGGGCAGAATAAGTCATCTGGCAAGATGACCTTTAATTTCCAGTCGGGTGCTGCCAGGGCTGATGTTAGTTCACCGTCCTACATTTGGCAAAGCGCCTTAGCTACAAATGGCGGTAAAGTAACGATAAAGAACTTAGGCACAAACAGACTGTATGTGAGGCTGATACAAAAAGGACAGCCATCATCTGGCCTTGACGTTAAAACGTTTATCGATCCGCGGGTTTTACAGATGCGGGTTGGCTACTTTACCCTTGGCGGTAAGCCGATAGATCCATCTTCATTGAAACAGGGAACCGACTTTGTGGCACAGGTGAACATTAAAAACCCAGGCAGGCGCGGCAGATATGATAACCTGGCACTGAGCCAGATCTTCCCATCGGGATGGGAGATATTGAATAGCCGGATGCTGAACAGTGATGAAGCGTTCAAATCATCCCCATCCGACTACAGGGATATCAGGGACGACAGGGTTAACACCTATTTTAGTTTATCCGAAGGCCGCGAGGTTACCTACTACGTAATGCTGAATGCTGCTTATGCGGGCAGGTATTATTTACCGGCGGTGTATTGCGAGGCGATGTATAACAATTCGATCAATAGTTTGATTAAGGGGCAATGGGTTGATGTGGTGAAGTAAACAGGTGTTCCATCGGAACGGGTGGAACATATGGAACGGGTGGAACACCTTTATACCTCATAATCAACAATATAAGTATTTGCCAAAACGGGGACTGGAACGCACTTATTGCTGACATTCAATAACTTAGCGTTTTTAATAAATCAAGACTATAAGTGTAAACTAACAACAGGACTAATCAGTAAATGTGAAACTTTTTTCAGGACGACACAAAGACTTCCATAACCGTGCCTGCGGTTGGTGTCCTCGCAAATCGCTTATTACTAATTGCAAGGGCAATGTAGAAATGGTTGTTTACAGGACACAAAAAAACAGAATTATAGAGAAAAATCAAGAAATATTTGAGATTAACGTTGATTAATTCAGGAAATTAATTTGCAAACGCATCCAACGCTGCGGTTGGTTTTCCGGAATTATCAAAAGCGCCTAAACCATAGCCCTGCCAGTTATTGTATGACTCCGGCTCCCAATAAAAAACGCCCTTGCCGCCATTGTTATTAACGGATTTTACTTTGCTGATGATATCTGAAAGAAAAGCCTTGCCCTCTGTTGGCGCATCGGCCTCCATCCCTACTTCAACAACCATAACCGGGGTTGAATAACGCGAAACCATATCGTTCATGTTGGCTAAACACTGCGTAGTGAGGGTTTGCCAGTTTGTTTTTGATGGATAAAGCGACATACCTATAATATCCCATTTGGCGCCGTTAGCTTTCAACCCATCAAACATCCAACGGAAAAGATTATTATCATAACCGTTGGAGAGATGCACAATTACCTGCGTTGCAGGGCTCACCTCTTTAACTGCCGCGTAACCGCTTTTAACAAGGGCGGCAAAATTAGCCATGCTTTTTGAGGCGCGGCCATCCTCCCATAGCATGCCGTCGTTGGTTTCGTTGCCTACCTGTGCCCATACCGGTGTTATGCCATTGTCTTTTAGCGTGTTCATCACACTTTTGGTATAATCGTGCAAGGTGGTAGTGAGCGTGGCAAAATCAAGGGCGACCCAGGGGGCGGGTTTGGTTTGTTTACCAGGATCAGCCCACCAATCGCTATAATGAAAATCTATCATAATTTTAAAACCCTGAGCCTTTGCACGAATAGCTTTTGCCACCAGGTCGGCAGTGTTACAGTAACCATCTTTTGGATTAACCCAGGCCCGCAGCCTTATAGCATTAAAACCCAGGCTCTTTAATAATACAAAAAGATCCTGTTGGGTACCGTTCTTATCATAAAACTTAATGCCTTTAGCTTCCATTTCGGTTACCCAGCTGATATCTGCACCCTTGGCGATGATTTCTGGTGGTTCAATTATAACTACGGGAGTATTTGTCTTGCTTTTTGAGCAGGAAAAACTCAGACAAAACAGGATCAAAAAACATGAGCACAAGATCTTCTTCATATTAACACGAATTTCACGAATTGGTTCGAATTTCACGAATTAGATTTCGGCACAAATTATAATGCAAAATGTGTAAAACAATTAATTCCGTTAGTATTTGTGTTAATTCGACTCAATTCGTGAAATTCGTGTTAATCCAATTCGTGAAATTCGTGCCTATAAAATTCGTGTTTAATTATAGTTTACCTGTTCTTGAAGGAGCGTTAAGTGTTGATACATAATTAAAGCTTTGGGTTTGATCGCCCAGCTGAATCCTGAACTCCCCTGCTTCGGTAACGGTTTTGCTTACATCGTTCACAAAAGCCAGGTCTTTAGGAGTAATTTTAAAGCTTACTGTTTTTGTTTCACCAGGTTTTAGCGAGATCTTATCATAAGCCCTTAAGCGTTTGGTATCCGGCGCTATACTGGCATATAACTGGCTGATATATAACAATACAGATTCTTTACCTTCCAGCTGCCCGGTATTTTTTACGTCAACAGTGATTGTTAACGTTTCATTATCTTTCAGCTCTGGTTTGCTGATGTGCAGGTTATTGTAGCTGAAAGTGGTATAGCTTAAACCGTAACCAAATTCATACAATGGATTGTAACCGTGTTTATCATCCGGATTACCATTCTCTAAATTTTTGCGGTAATAGTTGTTTAACGAATTAGTGAAACGCGGATAAGTTATAGGCAACTTACC